>DATGMV010000164.1:0-4559 GCA_035307185.1 Fermentimonas sp.
AGAGAGGCAAATACTTTCCTAATGATAAATAGGTTTACCTTGCTTTCTTTTTAAAAGATGAGACAAAAGGTAACTGGAGAAATCCAATTAGATATTACGCCGTAGATCATATAGAACATCGTTTGAAAGAGATTACAGTTCTTGGTCATTCATTAGGTAATGTAGATAATTCGGATTCACACTTATTCGCTTGATTGAAGTTCTGAGCTATATGCTTCATCGATTACAAAACTCAAAGGTGAAATACTGCATAAAATGAAAATATTATACCAGAACACCATGAATAAAGAAAATGCACTTAATTTATTACGAAAATCACTAAACGATTCATCAGCAGAATTTAGAGATGGTCAGTGGGAGGCTATTGATAGCTTAGTAAATAAAAGGAAGAAATTACTTGTTGTTGAAAGGACCGGATGGGGGAAGAGTTCAGTTTATTTTATTAGTACTAAGATTTTAAGGGATCAAGGTAAGGGTGCAACAATTATTATTTCTCCCTTGCTTGCTTTAATGCGTAACCAAATAGAAGCTGCCGAAAGGTTAGGGATAAGAGCAGTAACAATTAATTCAACAAATACTAAGGAGTGGGAGTCGTCTAAACAGGATGTATTGAATAATCAGGTTGATGCTTTGTTGATATCTCCTGAAAGATTATCAAATGATAATTTTATGAATAATGTACTAAGACCTATTGCTGATAAAATAGGTTTGTTTGTTGTTGATGAGGCTCACTGTATTTCGGATTGGGGGCATGATTTTAGACCTGATTACAGAAGGATTGTTAGTATATTGCAGTTTATGCCTAAGGGAATGCCCATACTTGCAACTACTGCTACAGCTAATGATAGAGTTTGTGATGATATTGTTTCTCAGCTTGGTGAGATTGAGATTATCAGAGGTTCATTGATTCGCAAGAGTTTAATTTTACAAAATATAAAACTTAATGATCAAGCTTCGAGGTTGGCTTGGTTGAAAGAAAATTTACCAAACCTACCGGGTAGTGGAATAATATATGCGTTAACTATAAGAGATGTTCAAATTGTAACTAAATGGTTAGTTGATTGTGGTATTGAAGCTGCTCATTATTTTTCAGGTGCCATAAATGATGAGTTTAAAGATACGGATGAATATCGTTTGTTTGTTGAGGATGCATTGTTAAATAATAAAATTAAAGTTGTTGTTTCAACTTCTGCATTAGGAATGGGTTATGATAAGCCAGATTTAGGCTTCGTTATTCATTATCAAGCACCAAGCTCAATAATATCTTATTATCAACAGGTGGGTAGAGCAGGTAGGGCAATTGATGTTGCATATGGTATACTTCTATCCGGTAGTGAAGATGAAGATATTCATGATTACTTCAGGAGGTCTGCCTTCCCTACAGAAGAAAGAGTTTTGGCAATTCTCGAAATTTTGGAACAGTATGATGGTTTGTCCGTAAAAGAGTTAATGAAGCATTTAAATTTAAGAACAGGTCAAATAGAGCAAGTTTTGAAATATCTTCAGGTGGAACCAATTTCTCCCGTGATTAAAGTTGGTACTAAATGGAGAAGAACTGCAGTGAAATATGATATGGACACAGATAAGATTTTGCGTCTTACAAATCAAAGAATTTTAGAGTGGAATGAAATAAAAGATTACATTGATACCGAAGGGTGCTTAATGCGATATTTACAAAATTCATTAGATGATACCTCTTTGTCGGATTGTGGAAAATGTTGTAACTGCGATATTCAAAATAGATTGCCGGAACAAGTTTCTCACGAGAATGGAATTAGTAGTGCATCTTTCTTAAAACATTCAGAGTTTGATTTTAAATTAAAAATACAAATTCCTTTAGATGCATTGCAAAAGTATAATTTAAGAGGAAATTTGCATGTGGATTTAAGAGGTGAAATAGGTAAAACCTTATCAAGATGGGGTGATGCAGGATGGGGGAAAATTGTTGCAAGAGATAAATTTAATAACTACTTTAGTGATGAATTGGTTGAGGCATTTGTTGAGATGATAACTGTTAGATGGAACCCATCGCCTTTCCCTACTTGGGTTACTTGTATTCCATCGCACCGTCATCCTGAATTGGTTCCTTCATTCGCAAAAAGAGTAGCAGATAAAATGGACTTGCCTTTTATTGCTGTTATAAACAAGGTTAATGAAACTGAACCTCAAAAGGAACAAGAAAATAGTTACTATCAGTGTAGAAACCTGGATGGTGCTTTTGAAATAACCGAAGGAATTAAGTTAAATGAACCCGTTTTACTAATTGATGATGCAATTGATTCCGGCTGGACTTTGACTATAGCATCAGCTCTTCTTAGAAGAGCCGGAACTGGAGTTGTTTACCCCGCTACATTAACTTCAACAACTGCAAATTGAGAAAATGATTACTGAAAAAACAAAAGCTATATTGTTATTTACATCTTACTTGGGTAAAGATACCAATAGGACCTTAAAACCATTGACAACTAATGAATGGAATAGATTTGCACTATGGTTAAAAAGTAGATCAATGAGTCCTGAAGATCTTTTACTACAAGATGATCTAATAATAAACGATTTTAAGGATAAAACTATTAGTGCTGAAAGACTATTTGCTTTATTAGAAAGAAAATCGAGTCTTGCGATTGCTATCGAAAAATGGTCTAAAGCAGGAGTTTGGATACTTAATAGAGGTGATAATAATTATCCCAAATACGTTAAAGATAAACTTAAAAGTAATGCACCGCCTATATTCTTTGGAATAGGAAACGCTGAGTTATTAAACAATAAATATATTGGTGTAGTAGGATCAAGGAATACTAATGACCAGGAATTAAGCGACACTAAGTTGCTTGCTAGCTCTATTACAAGAAGTGGTTATGGCGTTGTTTCGGGAGGAGCAAAAGGGGTTGATGAAGCAGCAATGGTTGGGGCATTGGAAAATAATGGTTTTTCGCTCGGTTATGTTGCTGATTCTTTAATTAAGAAGTCTACCTCGAGTTTATTTAGGCAGTTTATAATTAATGATAAACTATGTCTTGTTTCTCCATTTAATCCTGAAGCAGGTTTTAATGTGGGCAATGCAATGTCAAGAAACAAACTAATATATGCTCAATCTGATGCTACAATAGTTATGAAATCAGATGTGAAGGGCGGTACGTGGGAAGGGGCAAAAGAGAATTTGAAAAAGAATTGGGTTCCTACTTGGGTTATCGACAATAACATAAAAGGTAATATTGAGCTTGTTAAAATGGGAGCTAAACAACTTTCTTCTGTTAAAGAAATAAATGTTTCGCAGTTAATTAAGAAAGAACCAACCGATTTACAACCTGATTTGTTTTCGTCAATAGATACTGAAGTGAAACAGAAAGAAGTCAATCAGAAGAAAGTTGTTAGAAAAAATATAAAACAGGAACAGGTTTTACAGGATGAGGAAGTGCAGTATGTACCAATGTCGGATGAAATTGATCAAGTTAATGAGAATAAAGTGGTGCAGATAAATTTTAATAATGCTTCTTTGTTCGAACTGTTTTTAGTGAAACTTAATGATGCATTCAAGAACAAAACAGTTACTAAAAAAGATCTGAAGGATGAGCTAAAGTTAACTTCCAGTCAATTGGATGAGTGGTTGAAAATGGGTGTTGAAAATGAATATCTGATAAAGAAAGTTAGACCAGTTACATTTATGATCAACCCTGAGATAACTATTAGATTGTTGTTTAATTAAATATTTTACAGATACAAATACAAGAATAATTATATGCAACATTTTTCAAATAAAACCCTCCTAATCACCGGAGGTACTGGTTCATTTGGTAACGCTGTGCTAAAGCGTTTTTTAGATACAGATATTAAGGAGATACGTATATTTAGCCGCGACGAGAAGAAGCAGGATGATATGCGTCACCGTATTCAGAATCCTAAGGTGAAGTTCTACATCGGTGATGTGCGCGATAAGCGTTCGGTGGATACTGCTATGCGTGGTGTGGATTATGTGTTTCATGCTGCTGCTCTGAAGCAGGTGCCTAGTTGTGAGTTTTTTCCGATGCAGGCGGTGCGTACTAATATTATTGGTACTGAGAATGTGCTTGATTCGGCAGTAGACTATGGTGTGAAGAATGTGGTGGTGCTGAGTACTGATAAGGCTGCTTATCCTATCAATGCTATGGGTAATAGTAAGGCGATGATGGAGAAAGTGGCGGTTGCTAAGGCTCGCTCGCTGGGTAGTGATGGGGAGACTAAAATCTGCTGTACTCGCTATGGTAATGTGATGGCGAGCAGGGGGTCGGTGATTCCTTTGTGGGTTGATCAGATTAAGAGTGGTAATCCTATTACTATTACAGATCCGGGTATGACGCGCTACATGATGACGCTTGATGATGCGGTGGATTTGGTGTTGTATGCTTTTGAGAATGGTAACCAGGGTGATCTTTTTGTTCAGAAGGCTCCGGCGGCTACTCTTGATGTGTTGGCAGATTCTTTGAAGGAGTTGTATAATGCCGATACGGAGGTGAAGATTATTGGTACTCGCCACGGTGAGAAGCTTTACGAGACGTTGGTTACTCGCGAGGAGATGTTCC
>DATGMV010000165.1:0-13803 GCA_035307185.1 Fermentimonas sp.
AGATACGTACAACAACCTCTTTAAGAAATTATTTTTCATTCGAGAAAGAAGAAGATATACGGTGAAGAGTGTTATAATAGATAAGCCGCAATACGATCGTATTTCAACAGATATTGATAATTTAACGGAGATTGTAGATCAATTCATTACGAAAAATAGTAACTTGTCCTACAAGAGATATTGGACAGACAATAGTTATGATGCTGAGCTTTATTCAATTAAAACATCATTAGAAAATTTACTAAATCAAATTTCAAACTCTTCCAAGCTCGAAGAGCTGTCGAAGGCTGAAGAGTATCCTATTATTATAAATAATGTTAGGCCATTCAAAGCAAATAGTTTACCGGCAAAGATAAGTATGTATTTTATTCCTGTTGGAATTATTCTAAGAGTACTTTCACTTCCTTTTGAATATAGGATCTTGAGAGACCTAAAAGCAGTGAAACGTTTGAATAACGAACTACGTGCTATGCTGTATAAAAAAAATAATATTATATATGGAAGATAAATTTAAATTAGATAGCATCGAAGAAGCAATAGATGAAATTCGTAAGGGGAACTTCATTATTGTTGTTGATGATGAAGATCGGGAAAATGAGGGCGATTTAATTATAGCAGCCGAATGTATAACTCCTGAAAAGGTGAACTTTTTGGAGACACATGCAAGAGGACTTATTTGTACTCCGGTTACAAAAGAGAGAGCTGAAGAGTTGGAATTACACATGATGGTTACCAACAACACCTCGGTTCATGCAACTCCCTTTACTGTTTCTATAGATTTGCTTACACATGGTTGTACCACAGGTATTTCGGCATATGATAGGGCTCAAACAATATTAGCACTAACGCGTGAGGAGACTGCCCCTGAGGATTTTGGTCGCCCCGGACATATTTTCCCTTTAAAAGCACAATCAAAAGGTGTTCTGCGACGAGCCGGTCACACAGAAGCTACAATAGATTTTGCTCGATTAGCGGGTTTATATCCTGCAGGTGCTCTTGCCGAAATTAAGAATGAGGATGGCTCAATGGCACGTTTGCCCGAGCTAATGGAAATGGCTAAGAAATTCAATTTAAAGATTGTATCAGTAGCAGACTTAATAAAATACCGACTTCAAACTGAGTCTCTTATAGAGAGAGGCGAGGCTGTTCAGCTCCCAACTGAATATGGTGTTTTTAAAATGATTCCATTCTTGCAAAAAGCAACAGGTCAGGAGCATATCGCATTAATAAAGGGAGAGTGGAAGGAAGATGATCCTGTTTTAGTGCGTGTTCACTCTTCGTGTGCAACAGGCGATATATTTGGATCTATGCGATGTGAGTGTGGTGAACAGCTTCATAGTGCACTTGAACTGATTGAAAAAGAAGGAAAGGGTGTTTTAGTTTATCTGAATCAAGAAGGCCGAGGTATTGGGCTAATGGCAAAAGCTGCTGCCTATAAGCTGCAGGAAGAGGGACTCGATACTGTAGATGCTAATTTACATCTTGGCTATCAGGCTGATGAAAGAGACTATGGAGTGGGCGCTCAGATACTCAGAAGTCTTGATGTTAAAAATATGCGTTTGATGAGCAATAATCCTAAAAAAAGAATAGGTCTTGAGTCTTACGGACTTAAAGTTGTGGAGAATGTGCCTCTTGAAGTTTCTCCTAATGAGTTCAATAAGTTTTACATGGAGACTAAAAAGAAAAGAATGGGTCATATTTTAAGAAATATAAAGTAGAATAAGGGGTAATATATGAGTTTGACTTATCTTGTTATTGGATTTGTGTCAGGTGGGGTAATCGCATGGATTATTGCAACATTTTATGTCAAATCTAAAACAGTTTTAAAAAGCGAATATATCAACCTGTTAGAAACAAACTTTTCACTCAAAAGTGATTTAGCTATTGCAAGTGAGCGGTTAGCCGATAATATTGAAAATCGCAAAAAGGAGATTGAAGGTCTGCACCGACAATTAAATTTGGAGTTTGAAAATATAGCCTCAAAGATATTAGATGAAAAGAGTGAGAAGTTCACAAATCTAAACAGATTAAACCTTGACTCAATTCTTAAGCCTTTTGGTGATAATATTGATTCATTCAAGAAAAAAGTAGAAGAGATTTATTTGATTGAGTCTCGCGAACGTTTTTCTTTGGGACAGGAGCTGAAGAATCTTAGAGACATGAATCAACAGTTAAGTAATGAGGCAAACAATCTTACCCAAGCATTAAGAGGTAACTCTAAAGTTCAGGGAGATTGGGGACAGATGATTCTGGAGAATATTTTGGAGGGATCGGGATTGGTGAAAGACCGTGAATATTTTGTTCAGGAGTACCTTAAAGACGAAGATGGTAAATATCTATCCAATGATAGTGGAAGTAGGATGCAACCCGATGTCATTATTTCTTATCCCGATAGTAGAAAGGTAATCATAGATTCTAAGGTTTCTCTCACAGCATTCACAAATTACATTGGTTGCAACGATGTTGAGGAGCAAAAAGTATACATTAAAGATCATTTACGCTCAATAAGGAGACATATTGATGAGTTGAGTGTAAAGAGTTATCAAGATTATGCTGAAACACTTGATTTTGTAATGATGTTCATTCCTAATGAACCTGCATATCTATTAGCATTGCAACATGAAGACAAGCTTTGGCAATATGCGTACGACAAGAAGATATTGTTAATTAGTCCCACTAATCTTATTGCAGCTTTAAAATTAATTTCAGATTTATGGAAACGCGAATATCAGAATCGTAATGCCATGGAAATTGCAGATAGAGGGGCCGCACTTTATGATAAGTTAGTGAATTTTGTAGGTTCACTCACAGAGATAGACACTCACCTCGACAGAGCTAAAAAAAGTTATAATAATGCATATTCACAATTGAAGTCGGGAAGAGGAAATCTAATTGGTCAGGCTGAGAAATTGCGTGAACTGGGAGTTAAAACAAAGAAATCACTCCCTTCATCTTTACTCGATTAGATAAATTCATTTTTACATTTTTTTACTGTATATCTTTGTTTATATTGATTGTAATAATATCTTGAAACCTTTATAAATCTATAATAGAATAGAATTAGTAACAACTTTAAAATAAATAGTCATGTACGGAAAAATTAAAGAGCACTTGCAAACTGAATTGAAGAACATTGAAGAAGCTGGATTATACAAAAATGAAAGAATTATTGTAACCCCTCAAAGAGCTAAGATTAAAGTTGAATCAGGTCAGGAGGTGCTAAATTTTTGTGCAAATAATTATTTAGGACTTTCTGATCATCCTCGATTAATAGATGCTGCAAAAAAAGCTCTTGACAACCGTGGGTATGGCATGTCGTCGGTGAGATTTATTTGTGGTACACAAGATTATCACAAAGAATTGGAAAATACTATAAGTAAGTTTTTTCACACAGAGGATACTATTTTATATGCTTCATGTTTTGATGCCAACGGAGGATTTTTTGAGCCTCTTTTCACAGAAGAGGATGCAATTATATCAGACTCATTAAATCATGCATCTATTATAGATGGAGTGCGTCTTTGTAAAGCAAAGCGATACAGGTATGCCAATGCAGATGTAGCAGACCTAGAAGAAAAACTTATAGAGGCTCAAGAACAACGTTTTCGTGTAATTGTAACCGATGGTGTTTTTTCTATGGATGGCAATGTGGTACCTTTGGATAAAATTATGGTACTTGCCGAAAAATATGACGCACTGGTTATGGTAGACGAAAGTCACTCTGCCGGAGTAGTTGGTAAGCGAGGTAAAGGAGTTTCTGAACTCTATAATCTGCTTGGTGAGGTTGATATAATTACAGGAACATTAGGAAAGGCATTTGGAGGGGCTATTGGTGGGTTTACTACAGGAAAGAAAGAAATTATTGATATGTTGCGCCAACGTTCAAGACCTTATCTTTTTTCTAACTCCATCCCTCCATTAGTTGCAGCATCGGGGGTTGAAGCTTTTAATATGCTTGAAGAAACTAATCATTTACAAGATAAGTTGCATGTTAATGTGGAGTATTTTATATCAAAAATGAAAGATGCAGGTTTTGATATTAAACCAACTCAATCTGCTATCTGCGCTGTTATGTTATATGACGCTAAGCTGTCTCAGCAATTTGCCTCGAATATGCTGGAAGAAGGAATCTATGTAACAGGTTTCTATTATCCGGTTGTACCAAAGGGTGAAGCAAGAATACGTGTTCAACTATCTGCAGGTCACGAAATTGAGCATCTTGATAAAGCAATTGAAGCATTTGTAAAAGTGGGTAAGGAAATGAAAGTTATTTAATTAACAACTTCTAAATATTACTCTGCCTATATTGTAAAGAGTTTTATAGGCAAATTTATTTGTTATATTTTGAGGATTATAAATTTATATTCTGAGGACTGTAAGTTTATTATTAAGTTTATTTTTCTGAAGATTGTAATTTTATATTCTGAAGATTGTAAATATTTCTTCTGAAGCTTGCAAGCAAAGTTTTATTGTTAAGATATTTTCTATACTGAGTCGAATTTCTAAGTAACAAAATAAATATAGAAATTAAATTACATGAAAGCATTAGTTAAATTACGTCCTGAAAAGGGCCTCTGGATGGAAGAAGTACCTATTCCATCAATTGGAGTTAATGATGTTTTGATAAAAATAAAAAAAACATCAATCTGCGGCACCGATTTACATATTTATAAATGGGATGAATGGTCTCAGAAAACCGTTAAAACTCCTATGATTATCGGTCATGAGTATGTTGGAGAGATAGTTGATATGGGGCATGGTGTGGAGAACCTAAAAGTAGGTGATCGTGTTACCGGCGAAGGGCATATAGCCTGTGGGCATTGCCGAAATTGCCGAAGAGGCAAACTCCATGTTTGTGAGAATACAATTGGTGTTGGAGTAAACCGTGATGGAGCTTTTGCAGAGTACCTTTCGTTGCCTGCTGCAAACGTAATTAAGGTTGATAGCAGAATACCCGATGAGATTGCTTCTATAATGGATCCATTTGGTAATGCCACACATACCGCTCTTTCGTTTCCTCTAATTGCTGAAGATGTACTTATTACAGGAGTTGGACTGATTGGTAGTATGGCTACTGCAATTTGTAAGTTTGCAGGTGCTCGCTATATTGTAGTTAGCGACTTTAGTGAATATCGGTTAGATATTGCAAAGAAAATGGGTGCTACTGTAACTGTAAATCTATCTAAAGGTGAAACCGTTGCACAAGCTGTCAAAAACTTAGGTATGCGAGGTTTTGATGTTGGACTTGAAATGTCTGGTTCGCCTGCAGGATTCAGAGAAATGATTGATAATATGTACAATGGCTCAAAGATTTCACTTCTTGGTATTTTACCAAACTCAACAACAGTGGATTGGGATAAAATAATCTTTAAGGCATTAACACTTAAAGGTATATACGGACGTGAAATGTGGAAAACATGGTATCAAATGGAACAGATGCTAATTTCAGGACTGGATCTAACGCCAATTATTACACACCGACTAAATATTGATGATTTTCAAAAAGGGTTTGATATAATGGAAACCGGACAGTGCGGTAAAGTTATACTTGATTGGTAGCGTGATAAAAACATAGTCAGTAATAAATAACATAGTCAATAAAGATGTACATAGTCTTGAAGTAGTATATTGTAAATAAAGAGTTTACACACGCAGTTAAAGGAGCAAAGGATAAAGAAAGTGAATATGAAAAATAACAAAGTTATATTTTCGATTTAAAAAGATTCACTGCTTTATCAAAAGCCTTATCCAGCATATTAATTTTTTTAAGAAGATGAGTTGATTTTTCCGACTCATCTTTTTCTTTTTCAACTTCTTCTATCTTTGGATAACTGTAATCATCTATCAATGCAATATTCTCAATCTCCCAATTATTTACAGTAATAACTTCGCCAAGTAAGAGTTTCATTTGATCCGCTGCAATCTTAAGCAAATCACTTTGTAGGACCGAGTTGTTTATCTGTTCTTTTGCAAGATATTGAATTTCCTGAAGATCTTTCCTACTTATGAAATTGAATAGGTCATCTTCAAAGTAATAATAATTGAAATCTGTATCCAATGATAGAATCTCAGGTTTTGGAAAATTAATAAGTCGTATTTTTTTGTTTACATCATCAATTTCCCATTTGCATTTATTTATATCATATCCAATTAATGCTTTTGCACGTACAATAACTAATGCTTTTTTTGTCGAAGGAATAACCTTTAATAACTTCTTTGTGTTTTCGTAGTTAAATATCTCGTTTATTTGTCCTTCGGCTACAACAATCTTAAAAACACGCTTAATGCTCTCAATTACAGTATGAGAGGAAGTTTTTATAGCTGAGTTTGTTATTCTTTCCTTTCTCAGCCGAATAATCAGAAAACTGATAATTGCACCTAATATTAAACTTATTATTATTACACCAATAACATTAAATCCGGAACTATATGTAGGTCGGAAAAAAGCACTGTATGTATAGCCGGTTATTAATAATAAAATTATAATTACAACAATACCTAATGTTATTCTAATCTTTTTTGTCATAATTATGTTTATATGTTTTTAAAATATATGAGCAAAAGTAATAATAAAGGTTTGATTAATAGACAGACAATGAGCTAAAAACTATTTCAAGAGGATAAATTTACCAACACAAAAATAAATAATAGCTGCTAACTAAAATATTATATCTAATTTTGCGCAAAATATTGTCAAATACACAACCACAATAATAAAAACAAATATGAAACAACTTATTATCTTCCGCCACGGAAAAGCTGAACAAGATACAATGGCTAAAGATGATTACGATAGAATATTAACTGAAAGAGGCAGAAGAAATGCTTTTGACATGGGCGAATTTATACTTAAGAAAAATGGATTACCCGAATTGATTATTTCTTCCTCAGCTAAAAGGGCACATGAAACTGCTATTTTGGCGGCAAAAGGCATGGGATATCCTAAAGAAGATATTCAAACCGATCAAAATTTATATTTTGCACCTGCCCGTTGGATTTTAAATGTAGTTTCAAAGCTACCTAACGACGTTAGTAGCTGCATATTTGTAGGACACAATCCCGGTCTTACTGAATTGGTAAACATATTTGGAGTAAACTTAGACAATTTACCTACTGCCTCTGCTGCTTGTTTTGAATTCAATGTAGATTCATGGAAGGATGTTACACCAGACCATGCAAACTTCAAATGGCTTAAATGTGCCAAAGAATTATAATTGAGAAAAAAGCAGCCAGGCAACTATCAGAGTAATAATGACATTAAATGTTTGAGCAGTTAAGAAAGACCATATATATTTTGAATTTTCTTTCTTGAAAATATATCTAAAGTCTGTTTCAAGACCAATGCAAACAAATGCAAGTGAGAAAAGTAATCCTCTTGAACCGCGATTGGCAACACGAGAGAGTTCTTTACCGGTCTCCATGTCAAAAGCAAAGCTAAACACCAAAGAGGCAATAAGGAATCCTAAAACAAATTTTGGGAATCTGTCCCATAGTACCATACCACTTGGTCGGATATCAGAATTAGTTCCTTTGTAAGACCAGTAAATTGAGATAATGAAGGCTGCCACACCAAGCAATACGTTCTGTGCAGATTTGATTATCACACTATATTGTTCTGCCGTTTCACCTATAAACTTGCCCGATGCCACAACTGCAGCAGTCGTATCTATTGTTCCACCAAGCCAAGCACCTGCTACTTCTTCCGATAATCCCATCAGACCGGCAAGATAGGGTAGAAGATACATCATAGGAATAGCAACAATAAGTACAAGAGAGATAACAAAAGAAAGCTTCTTCGGATCACCCTTTATTGCTCCACTGGTAGCAATTGCAGCCGAAACACCACATATAGATACTGAACTCGAAAGCAGCATAGACATCTCCTTATCTATTTTAAATGCTTTTGTTGCAATCCAAAAGCTAAAATACCACACAGCAAGCACTACTACTAATGCTTGTACCATTCCCAAAGCGCCGGCTCTCATAATCTCTCTGAAAAGAATTGAGCTTCCAAGAATTACTAAACCTGCTTTAATGTAATATTCACTTCTAACGGCAGTTGCCATCCATTTTGGCAAACCAATTGTATTTCTAATTATTAAACCAATCAGTACTGCAAAAAATACAGATTCAAGCCCAATTGTTTTAATAGAGGGTATTGAGGATAAATAACTTGCAAACTGAGCTAAAATATAAATAACAGCAAATGAGATAAAGAACTGTCCTTTGTCTTTATTACCCATTGCCAGATAACCCAAATATGATAAAATAGCAATAACTATCGACATTGAAACTTTGTCTTTCATTACAGAAGGTGCAATGATAACTAACACCAGAATTACAACTCCTATAAGGGTAGCAACCCAGTCTTCACTTCTTAAAGATTTAATCATAATAAAATTGAATTGTATTGCAAAATGAACATTAAAATTTCTTACATGACTTATTAAATTCCGACAAAAATATGAATATTTTAATTAAATTGAAGTATAAACAAGAATAACTTTGAGAAAATGAAAGCTATTAGAGGCTTAAAAGCCTTTGTTAGTCGATAAAAACAAGTAGTTTATCTATTTGATTTGTGTTAGAATTTTGTGTAAATTATTTTTGTTATCGATTTAAGAACTCTCAGAAGTTTTAATAGTATTATTATGAAGAAGGTATTTTTTACAGTTGCAGTTTTATGGTTGTCAACTTTTTTAATAACTGCACAAACAGAAATAAGTCGTGGAATCACAGGTGTGTTAATTTCAGAAGTAACTGAAGAGCCTGTTCCTCAAGCCAATATACGAATATTACAACGAGCCGACAGCTCATTTGTAACAGGTAAAGCATCAGATTTAGACGGCAAATTTAGTATTCCGGTTAGAAATGGATCATATATTGTTCAAATTTCATTTATAGGGTATAACGACTTATTCGAGAATGTAGACATCACCTCTGCTAATCCTGTTGTTAAATTAGGCAATCTTACAATGACTCCCGATAATATTCTATTATCTGAAACTGTTGTAACAGCAAAGGCACCTGAAATAGTTGTTAAAGGTGACACTGTTGAATATAATGCCGACTCATATAAAGTAACCGAAAGTGCAGTTGTAGAAGATTTATTAAAAAAGATGCCAGGTGTTGAAGTAGACTCAGAGGGTAACATCACAGTTAATGGCAGAACAATATCTAAAATACTAGTCGACGGAGAGGAATTCTTCAGTAACGACCCTAAAGTAGCCTCTAAAAACTTACCGGCAAAGATGGTTGATAAACTGCAAGTACTTGAAAGAAGATCTGAAATGGCACAGATGACTGGTTTTGATGATGGCGAAGAAGAAAATGTTATAAACCTTACTGTAAGACCCGGTATGAAAGAGGGACTTTTTGGCAATGCATTTGCCGGTTATGGCAGCAAAGACAGATACGAGGCAAATACCATGGTTAATTACATGAAGGATAAAGACCAATATACCTTCCTTGGTGGAATAAATAATACAAACAACGCAGGTTTTTCAGATCTTAGTTCGGCCATGTTTGGCAGTATGGGTGGTAGAGGACGTAGAGGGAGAGGGTTTGGTTCACAAGATGGAATCTCAACATCAGGTAATATAGGCGGTAATTTTAGCAAACAGTTTACCGATAACCTCAAATTAGGAGGTAACGTCAGATATGGATATACCGATACAAATGTAGAGTCGGATGTCTTTTCGCAAAATATACTTAGTGCCGGTAACACACTTGAAAGTGAAATCAACAATACAAATAATAAAAGTCAGAACTTTAATATAGATTTAAGATTAGAATGGGATCCCGATTCATTAACAAAAATAATATTCCGTCCCGAAGCATCTATATACGACAATTCCAGACTCGAAACGGGTGAGTATTCAACTATCCAAGAAATGTCGGGCAACCTCATAAATGATGGAAACTCCGATTACTACTCCGAGGGAACCGGAAATAGTTTCAGAGGAAGTATAGATATAAGCAGAACGCTCGGTAAACCCGGTAGAGTTTTAAGTGCCCAGTTAAGAGCTGACAATGGTAATTATGAAAATAACGGCAGTAGCATTTCAAATACAACATTTTACGGTGCAGAACTCCATGGAGATAGTATAGATCAAAGATTTACAAATACAAATACAAATAATTCGTGGCGCGGCTACTTGTCATATGTAGAACCATTAGGCAGGGATAATTTTCTTCAGCTTGCTTACCAATACAACCAAAACCTCTCTGACTCCGACAAAGATACCCGCACTGAAGATGTTCCCGGATCCGGTAACTATACGGTACTCGACAGAGACTACAGCAGACGTCTTGAAAATAACTTTGTAAGGCAAGAGCTTGAATTAAACTTCCAATCGATAAGAGAGAAATTCGATTACATGGTAGGACTTTCCATGCAACCCTCCAGCTCAAGAAGTAAAACCTTCATTGGAGATGAAATGGAGGCAGTAGTAGAGCAAGATGTAGTAAACTTTGCCCCAATGGGTCAGTTTAACTATAGATGGAGTAGAACAAAAAACCTGCGAATAAGATATTACGGAAACACAAGTCAGCCTTCAGTTTCTCAACTATCACCTGTAGTAGATATATCAGATCCATTGAATATCAACTTTGGGAACCCAGGCTTAAAACCATCATTTGAGCACAGACTAAATATACGATACCGCTATTCAAACCCCGAAAGAGCAAGTTCAATCAACACTTTTGTTAATGCCGGTTACATGACCAATGATGTGGTTCCCCTCACAGCAACAGAATACTCAACAGGTAGAAAGATTACAACTTACGAGAACATTGCGGGAAACTGGAATGCAAACGGACGATTAATGTTTAACGTGCCTTTGAAAAATATAAAATTCTCAGTCTTTTCAATGTCTTTTGTAAGCTATAATCACACTAATGGATTCACAGGTACTTATACTTTAGAAGATGAAATAGTAGACCCAGAGAAGATAAACATCACTCGTCATAAGAATCTTAGTAAGAGGGCAAATTTGAGCGAAGTATTAGGATTAAACTACCGGTCAGATCTATTGGACTTTAGTCTTCGTGGCAATGTAAGCTACAATAATGTAACAAATAGTCTTGAAGGACAACGAGATCAGGAGTATTTCAACTACGGAGGTAATGCAAGCACAACACTTTATCTACCATATGATTTTGCAATTGAAAGCAATATTAATTACTCAACAAACTCAGGTTATACCGATGGCTTTGAGCAAAACGAATGGCTTTGGAATGCATCATTACAGAAGACTCTTTTTAAACAAAAGAACGGTACAATTCGTTTTAAAATATATGATATACTACAACAGAGAAGTAACATAAGCAGAAGTGTAACATCAAATTACATAAGAGACACTACCACTAATACTTTAACAAGTTACTTCATGGTTCATTTTGTATATCGCTTTAATATTTTCAAAGGTGGTGCAACACGAGATGATATGATGCCACAAAGAGGCAGACATGGTATGATGTAACCAACATAAATTCTTTTATTATGGATAACAGTCTAAAGCAAACCAAACAAATTACATGGAATAATGTCTTAGTTCACATATTATTATGGGGGGTAATATTTATCCTCCCATATTTCTTTATGGATACTGAGCGAGTCTTTAACTGGCGTCCTTTTATTAGATCCATACCTGAAATGGTTGGGTTCATGCTAGTTTTTTATATCAATTATTTCATATTGATAGAGAAACTATTATTTAAAGGCAAAACAAAAGAATTCATAATATATAATATCATTTTAATTGCAATTGTTGCCTTACTTATGTATTATGGAAGAATATGGTTGGAGAGTCTATTGCCACATCTAAGACCGCGATGGAGAGGACGTAGAGGTAATGGCATTTCATTTATACATCTTGTGCGCAACTCCACATCACTTTTTTTGATGTTAGGATTAAGTGTCGCGTTTAAGATGACATTCAGATGGTTTGAGGTAGATAATGAGCGTAAAGAATTGGCTAAGGCCAAGTCGGACGCAGAACTTCAGAATCTAAAAAATCAAATAAACCCACATTTCTTACTTAACACTCTAAACAATATATATGCACTTATAGAATTTGAACCGCCCAAGGCTCAAAAAGCTGTAATGAGCTTGAGCAAACTATTAAGACACCTGCTATACGATAATAATCAGGCATACGTACCTCTAAGGCAAGAAGTTAATTTTATGCGTAACTACATAGATCTTATGCGCATTAGGTTGTCGGATAATGTTAAGTTAAACTCAGATTTTAAAAATACAGAAAAAGGTAACACCTTTATTCCTCCTTTAATTTTTATATCTTTGATCGAAAATGCTTTTAAACATGGTATAAGTGGAGATAAACCATCATTTATAGATATTTTGTTAGAAGAGCAGCCCGACGGGAAAGTTAAATTTGAGTGTAAAAACAGTTATTTCCCAAAATCACAATCAGATAAAAGTGGAAGTGGGATAGGGTTGGATCTTGTTAAAAGGCGTCTCGAACTTTTAAACCCCGGTAGTTATACTTGGGAAACTAAAATAGAAAATGATATCTATACAACTATACTTGTAATAGATTCAAAAAAATTAGTAAATGATACTGAATTGTTGGATAGTTGATGATGAACCATTGGCAGTTTCTTTGCTGGAATCATATGTAAAAAGGGTTCCATTCCTTAACCTTACCGGAAAATTCAGCAATGCATTATCAGCAATGCAGAATATAAGCAAAGAAAAAGTTGATGTTCTTTTTCTTGATATCCAAATGCCCGAAGTTAACGGGATGGATTTTGCGCATACAATAAGCAGTCAAACTCGTATAATTTTCACCACAGCATTTAGCGAATATGCAATAGAAGGCTATAGAGTGAATGCGCTCGACTATCTGCTTAAGCCCTTTTCATTTGAAGAATTTGTTACAGCTGCAAAAAAAGCGCTCAACTGGTTTGAGATTACAAAACAAAAAGTTACCGGCGAGATAGATAAAGATAAGGATAGGGAGAGAGAAAATGTGGGTATATTTATAAAATCAGAATATAAATATCTTCACATACTCTATGATGAAATAATACTGATTGAAGGGTTAAAAGATTATGTGAAGATTCACACATCTACAAATCCTAACCCTATTTTATCACTTATGAGTCTTAAACAATTAGAGGAGGATTTGCCTTATAGCAATTTTATACGTGTTCACCGCTCCTACATTGTAAACATTGATAAAATATCAAGTATCAATAAAAACAGGATTTTAATTGGTAAGAAAACAATTCCTATAGGTGAAACCTACAAAAAGCAATTCATGAAGATTGTCGATAAAAAATAAAAAAAGGAAGAAAACCTTTTAATTTTCTTCCCTAAAATAAGATTTTAAATCAGTTTAATTTACGAAAGAGATGCAGTAAGCATCCAAACTGTTTTTTCGTGAGCTGATAATAAGTCGCTAACAAGTGCTGCAGTTCCTTCATCGTCAGTTTCAGAAGCTGCTTCTAAAACACCACGCTCAACAGCTATAAGTTCCTTTAGATAATCTAACAACAGTTTTGCAATTTCCTTTGGGTCTTTAACAACACCTGCTTCTTTAATAGCAGCTACCTTTAAGTAATCAGAGAAATTGTGAGCCGGAACACCACCAAGCATTAAAATACGCTCTGCAACCTCATCTATGTGAGCAGCAGCCTCGTCATAATACTCTTCATATTTTTCGTGAGCACCAAAGAAATGTACACCTGTTACATTCCAGTGAAAACCCCTTAAGTTAGTGTAGTAAAGTTGTAAGTTTGCTAAAAGCTTTTGTAATTCTTCTACAGTTTTTGCTG
>DATGMV010000166.1:0-2606 GCA_035307185.1 Fermentimonas sp.
GGGAGAAACAACGAGTTGCTGTAGCCCGAGCGCTTATCAATAATCCCTCTGTTGTATTTGCCGACGAGCCTTCGGGTAGTCTCGATAGTGATAATAAAGAGGATCTTCATCAACTCTTTTTTGATTTAAGAGAAAGACTCAACCAAACATTCGTGATTGTAACACACGACGAGCATCTTGCGTCTATAACAGACCGAACTATTCACATGATAGACGGAGAAATTACAAACGGAATATAATTAGATACTGATAATTAAAGAATTTATTTAATAATATTCTGCATACAATTTTAGTCTACCTCGCAAATAACTTAATTCGGAGTAAAATGAAAGTAAAAATAATAATTATGGCTATTCTTATTGGTGGAAGTGTTATTTCTTGCAACAACACGTCAAATTCCACTCAAGAAAGAAGTAAAAAAGATATGACAGAGATAATTGGGAGGGCAAAACCAACTATACAAGACGGAATTATTACCCCAGAAGTTTTATATAGCTTCGGTAGAATAGGTGAGGTGCAAGTCTCACCTGACAAGTCGAGGTTTGTTTATCAGATTACATATGTGAGTGTTGAGCAAAATAAAACAAACTCAGAGCTTTTTGTAATGAATAGTGATGGCTCAGGAAAGAAGCAACTTACAGTTACGAATAACCGCGAAAGCAACCCTCGTTGGATCAACAATGGAAAAAAAATTGCCTTTCTGGGTAATGAAACAGGTTCCACACAAATATGGAGCATGAACCCGGATGGTGGAGGAATGACCCAGATATCTAAAGTTGAAGGTGATATTAGCGGCTTCAGCATCTCGCCCGATGGTGAAAAAGTTTTATTTATAAAAGATGTAAAGATTGTTGAAACAGCAGTAGATAGACACAGCGACTTACCTCAGGCATCAGGTCGGATTGTTGATGACCTCATGTATAAACATTGGGATCATTGGGTTGAGACCGTACCTCACCCATTCGTGGCAGACCTTAACGGAAGCAGTCTTGCTAATATCAGAGATATTATGGAGGGAGAACCATACGAATCTCCATTAGCGCCTTTTGGCGGAATGGAACAGTTAGCCTGGAGCCCTGATAGTAAAACAATAGCCTACACATCACGCAAGAAAACCGGCAAAGAGTACGCAATTTCTACCAATTCCGACATTTATTTCTACGATATAGAAACCGGTGAAAGTCACAACATGACCGAAGGAATGATGGGATATGATGTCAACCCTCAGTTTTCCCCCGATGGTACACTTTTGGCTTGGCAGAGTATGGAAAGAGACGGCTACGAAGCAGATAAAAACAGGCTTATATTGAAGGATCTATCTACAGGTGTTATGACAGATCTCACAGAGTCTTTCGATAATAATTGCGATGCATTCATTTGGGGCGAAGATAACAGTACTATGTATATGGTATCATCGGTGGAAGGAACAACACAAATATACAAAGTTGATGTCGCTAAGAGAGAAATATCTAAAATTACCGAAGGTAAGCATAACTATACTTCAATATCTCTCGGTGGAGACGGACTAATAGCAACACGCCAGTCAATGTCGCAGCCAACAGAGATATACAGTGTAAACTTAAATTCGGGATATGCAACCGAACTTTCTTACGAGAATGAGCATATTCTCACTCAACTTCAAATGGGTGAAGTTGAAGAGCGTTGGATTGAAACAACTGATAACAAACAGATGCTCACATGGGTAGTTTATCCGCCAAATTTTAACCCTGATGCAAAATATCCGGCAATTCTCTATTGCCAGGGAGGTCCACAAAGCACTCTTGATCAATACTGGTCGTATCGCTGGAACCTCCAAATAATGGCAGCCAATGGCTACATAATTGTAGCTCCAAATCGTAGGGGTGTACCTGGATTCGGATCGGAATGGCGCGAACAAATTAGTGGTGATTATGGGGGACAAAACATGTTAGACTACCTATCGGCAATAGATGAACTATCAAAAGAACCATATGTTGATGAAAATAGATTAGGTGCTACAGGAGCCAGTTATGGTGGTTTTTCTGTTTTCTGGCTTGCAGGCAATCATAATAAACGTTTTAAGGCATTCTTTGCCCATGCCGGAATATTTAATACCGAAGCTCAGTACCTCGAAACTGAAGAAATGTTCTTTGCAAATTGGGATATGGGTGGTCCTTACTGGGATAAATCCAACGCGATAGCACAAAACACGTACGCAAATTCACCACATCGTTTCGTAGATAAATGGGATACACCTATAATGATTTCACATGGTGAGTACGACTACCGAATACTTGCATCTCAGGGCATGATGGCGTTTAATGCAGCTCAACTTAAAGGTATTTCATCTCGACTTCTAATTTATCCCGATGAAAATCACTGGATATTAAAACCGCAGAATGGCATACTTTTCCAAAGGGAGTTCTTCCGTTGGTTCGACGAGTGGTTGAAGTAAGATTAATTATTAAGTCGTACCAAACTCATACCTGAGCCGTATCAAGGTGCTTTATAAAGCACCTTGATACGGCTCAGGTATAGCTCAGATATGGTTTTAATTATGACTTTAACTTATTATTCTATTTTTTTTTGCCAAAAGGCAACCAATCCCAAAAACTCTTCTTTTTCTG
>DATGMV010000167.1:0-2320 GCA_035307185.1 Fermentimonas sp.
CCCTATCAACTCCCATTAACTACAGTGTTGATAGGGAGTTGGTAGGGCACTGATAAAGTCTTGATTAAACTTTACTTTATCCTATTCGTAAGCTATTCCTGAAGGTTATCTTGATTCTTTTAGTTTACCAAATTCAGGATAATAATCTTGTATATGCTTTCTAACAATAGCAAGAGATGTAGCATAATTATTATAGATTGTTTTTGGATTAACTGATAAGGTTTTTGCAATTTCTTTAACCGACCAATTGTTTATCCTCATCAAAAAAGCATTGCGTACGAGCATAGGTTCATCTTCTAATGCCTCTTGAATTATTGCCAATAACTCTTGTTCACTTAATTGAGATATAATATTATTGTATTCGTACATCTCATTTTCTAATTCAATGGGGTCAGTTTCTTCTATTAATCGGGAGAGCGTTTTACGATACAGATCGAGGATTCTAAATTTTAAATGTTGCAACATGTAAGACCTTACTGAACCCGATTCATTACATTTCAGGAATGAAGGATCTTCCCAAACACGTGCCCAAAAATCTTGTATCAAGTCGTCAGTTTGCTCTTGATCTCCTAATTCGCTATAGACATATTTGTAAATCATCTTGATGTATCTATAATAGAAAACATCAAATGCTTTTTCATCCTTAATAGCAATTAAAATGAGTAATTTACTGTCTTTAGGTTTCATATACCATGGTTTCCTTCTGAAGCGATAAAGATACAATTTAATTATAAACCTATAATTATAACACAATTAATTTAATGTGAAGATATCATTACATTTATGTTAAGACGGCTATAAGCCTCTGCCAATAAGTTAGATTGAAAACCGAAAGCCGCCTTTATGCTTTATTAACTTAATATTGTCAGAAAATCTTGCATGTTGATACGTAACATATATAAAAGAGGATGTAATGAATAAAAAAAGGATACTCATTAAAGGTCTTCTTCGTAAAATGGAGAGTAAAGATCTATCGGAAAAAGAGGTTTCTCTTATTAGGCACCTCAAGAGGAATTCTCATACTGTAAGTAAGGATAGAAAACTCTCTAAACGTGAGTTAAATAGGGCTGTTAAACGCAATAAGGATCTTATACTTAAAAAGAGGAATGACTCAACACAGGTTGAAAAATATCGCAGGCTGAATTATAGAATTGTAATTGGCTCAGTTGCTGCCTCTGTGGCAATAATTCTTGTTTTATCACTATATAATAGTTTCCTTAAACCAACCGATAATTTGGGTTATGAAATTGCCCAAAACAATAATATAGACCAAAGTTTTACTACTGAAAGTGATCTAAAAAAAATTACTCTGCCAGATGGTTCTACAGTATTCTTGAATAGAGAAACAAGTATTTCTTTAAGAAAAGGAAGCTTTACAGCATACACTCGAGAAATATGGTTAGATGAAGGTGAAGCATTTTTTAACATTACAAAAGATCTCGCCCGACCTTTTATAGTCCATACTAATAATGGTAATAGCACACGAGTACTTGGTACTTCATTTAATATAAAGTCTTATTCAAATTTAGACAATCAGGTTATTTCGGTAAATTCCGGAAGAGTACAAGTTATTAACAAAAACGAGGAGAAGATTATATTAGATCCTAACTATAAAGTTACTATTTCTAATTCGGCAGGACAGTTTGTTCCCGGCACAACAGATGCACAGGCTGTTTCGGACTGGCGAAGTGGTAAGATCTTTTTTGAAAATGCTCCAATTTCGGAAGTTGCTTTTAGGATTAAGCAAATTTACAATATGGAAGTGGTATACAATGAGTCAAGCTTCAGCGATGACTACATTTATACATTTTTCACTCCCGAATCATCAATCGAGAGTGTTTTGACGGCTATATGTAAGCTTACAAAATCTACTTACAAAATTGACGGAACTCAGATTTTTATAGCAAAATAAATATAATAAATAATGTAATGTATAATATTTATGACAATGACATTTAAAACACTAATTAGAAATGTTTTGGTACTGTTCATTTTCCAACATATTGGAACAGCTACCATTTATGCAAACGTTCAGAATATTACAGCATTCCCCGCGGAATCGCTGGTTGAGCGTATTGAACGTCTTAATGACTTAGGAAAAAGTGAAGGACAATCCGTTTCTTACAATATGAAGGATTTGAACGGTAAGTATGCACCCATGGTAGAGGTTGAGACCAATAACATGGAAGAATGGTTGTACAAATCATTAGCCGAATCAGATTTAACATACGAAAAGAAAGAGGAAAATCATTATTTGATTTTAGGTGAAGAGGTAAATACTACAAATGAAACTCGTGAGATAGAACAACAGTCTGTGGTT
>DATGMV010000168.1:0-3231 GCA_035307185.1 Fermentimonas sp.
CAAGAACAAACCTACCCTTTCGTTGAGCATGTAATTGTCGACGGTAATTCTACAGATAACACTGTAAGAGTGATTCAAAAATATGACAACGAGAAGTTAGTTTGGATAAGTGAGCCTGACGAAGGGTTGTATCATGCTATGAACAAAGGTATTTCAATTTCAAGCGGCAATTATTTATGCTTCCTGAATGCAGGAGATACATTCCACTCAATTGACTCAGTGGAATCTATTATGAGCGCAATAAAAGATTCGGATAACATACCTGATATAATTTATGGAGAGACTGCAATAGTCGATAATAATGGCAAGTTCCTTCATATGCGCCGACTAAAAGCACCGGATAAGCTCAATTGGAAAAGCTTCAAACAGGGAATGGTTGTTTGCCATCAGGCATTTATTGCAAATCGCAAAAATGTAATTGAATATAATACCGGCTATCGTTTTTCATCAGACTTCGACTGGTGCATTGAGGTTATGAAAAGAAGCTCAAGTATTTATAATACAAAGACTACACTTATAAACTACTTGAATGAAGGATTAACTACTATGAATCGCAAAGCATCTTTGAAGGAGCGATACAAAATCATGGTAAAACATTACGGTCATGTATCTACATTCCTGCATCATATATGGTTTTTAATTAGAGCTGTTATTAAGTAGAAGTATAGAAATCAGACAGAAATAAGAAAAACTATGAAACGACGTAAACTGAAACTTGAAGAACTTAACAGAATCACAATTGAAGAGTTCCGCGAAGTGGATAAAATCCCTCTGATAGTTGTTCTTGATAATATCAGGAGTCAGAACAACATCGGATCTGTATTTCGTACAAGCGATGCATTCAGGGTTGAAGAAATAATACTATGTGGCATTACTGCTACACCACCAAACACAGAGATACATAAAACAGCCTTAGGTGCAGAAGATTCAGTTAACTGGAGATATTTTGAGGAGACGGTTATCGCTGTAAATGAATTAAATAAAGAGGGTTATACAGTCTATTCCATCGAACAGACCGAAAATAGTATAAGTCTGGAAACGTTACAATTAGATAAATCTAAAAAATATGCAGTTATTCTTGGGCACGAAGTACATGGTGTCCAACAAGAGGTAGTCGATATTTCTGATTCCTGTATTGAAATACCACAATTTGGAACGAAGCACTCATTAAATGTATCTGTTACTGCCGGAATTATAATTTGGGATTTCTATAAACAGCTTAGTAAGAAAACAAGTTAGTTAGAAAACACTTAGTAAGAATATTGCAAGCTTTTATTGCAATCTATTTCGGAACAAATCTACTCCTCCCATTTTTTTAGCTCGAGTCTTTCACCATCAAATACTGCATAAGAAAAAAGAGTTATCCAGTCACCAAGCATAACTACGTTGCTACTCTCTGAAATTGGCAGATTTAGTAGTAAATGGCGATGACCAAAAACGAAATAATTTATACTTTGGTCCTCTTTAATCTTTTTCTTGGCAAATTTAATGAGGAACTCATTATCCTCACCTAAATAATCTATAACACCTCCACTCTCTCTGCTGTTGCCAGACCATGCATGAGCCAAAGGAACTGTCCATCTGGGGTGAATTGTTGAGAAACACTTTCTAAGAAATTTACTATGAAACACCTTACGCAAAAACTTAAATGATTTTGACTCATCACCCAATCCATCGCCGTGAGCAAGAAAAAACCTACTACCATAGATATCGGTAATAAGAGGTTTAAAATGTAATGTCATTCCACACTCCTTAGCAAGATAATCGGTAAGCCAAATATCATGATTACCAATAAAAAAATGCACCTCTACACCTGAATCGGTAATCTCTGCCAGCTTACCAAGCAGTCGCGTAAAACCTTTTGGTACAACGTACTTGTATTCGTACCAATAATCAAAAATATCTCCTAATAAATAAATTGAGTGCGCATCATGCTTCACCGAATCGAGCCATCTGCACAGCTTACGCTCCGTATCTATGGTATTTGAATGCGATTTAGCACCAAGATGAGCATCAGCAAGAAAGTATATCTTTCCGGTCATTTACATCATTCCCAACTCCAACAAAGCCTCTTCACTCATCATAGACTGATCCCATGGAGGATCAAAAGTTAGATTAAGGTCTACACTATTAACCTCCTCTACCGCTTCAACTTTCATCTGAACATCCATCAAAATAAAATCTGCCGCAGGGCACGCAGGAGATGTAAATGTCATTTCAATTGTTACGTTATTTTCCTGATCTATATCTACATCATAGATCATACCAAGGTCGTATATATTAACAGGAATCTCCGGATCATAGCATGTCTTCAGAGCATCCACTATCTTATCCTGTAAAGCTTGCAATTCTTCGTTCATAATCTTCTCGTTTTTTATTAAACCCTAAAACTGACAAAATGTTTAAAACATTCAAATCAAACCTTCATCAGCAAAACTGAAATAACGATCGCCACACACAATAATATGGTCAAGAAGCGCAATATCCATGAATCTGGCAGCCTCCTTTAGTTTAGTAGTAATTTGTTGGTCTTGCATACTGGGTCTGCAATTCTCAGAAGGGTGATTATGCCCTAAAAATATACCTGAAGCAAATTTATTTAGAGCCTCTCGTAATATTAACCGAATATCCACCACCGTACCTGAAATACCACCTCTGCTAACTAACAGTGAAGAAACCACCTTATTGGATCTATCAGTAAGTAATGCCCACGTCTCCTCATGATTAAGATCGGTAAGCATGGGGATAAACTCTTCGTATGCAATTCGAGAAGAGGTAATCTTTCTCTTCTCCAAAGGCTCTCCAACCTTCCTTCTTCTACCCAGCTCCATAGCAGCAATAATGGATATTGCCTTAGCTTCACCAACACCTTTAAAATTATTTACCAAATCGTCTACACCTAACCGTGCCAGTTTATTAAGATCGTTGTCAACCATAGTAAGAATCTTTCTACTGAGCTCAACAGCACTATCACTGCTGTTACCCGATCTTATTAGTATAGCTAATAATTCTGAGTCGGTAAGCGATGAAACACCCTTAAGCAACAACTTCTCTCTTGGTCGATCTTCTTCGGCCCACTGCTTTATGCTTAACTTCTCACTTAGCACGTTCTACATACGAACCGTTACGAGTATCAACTTTAATTTTTTCTCCGGTATCAATAAAAAGTGGTACGCGCACTTCGGCACCTGTTTCAAGTGTTGCAGGCTTTAAAGCGTTTGTTGCTGTATC
>DATGMV010000169.1:0-2462 GCA_035307185.1 Fermentimonas sp.
GTGCACTTTCCGGCTGTAAGTTTCGAGTTCCAATAATAGGATAATAGAGATCGTTGAATGTTGGAAGACGGAAACTATTTTTATAGTACACTCTTATTCTAAAGTCGTGGTTATATAAGGGTTTGTATGATGCACTAATGTGTGGAGAAATTTTACTCCTATTCTCGGCTGCTTCGCCAATCTTAGTATACTCAAAGGTTTTTGTATAAAGTAAACTTGAGGTTGCTGTTATGTGCTCATTTACCCATTTGACTGCCATTGCAGATTGAGAAGTGAAACGCGTAGGGGTTGCGAAAGTTTCTCTTTCGGAATACATTGTGGCTGAGGTTAGATCGCTTGCCAATGATAATGACAAGTTTTGTGTGAGTCTGTATAGTGAGGAAATAGAAGCATATGATTCATTTTGTGTAAATATGTCTTCAATCTTACCTTCTGCTCCAAGGTATGTGGGGTCGAGGTATCGCAAATATCCTCTGTTATACTTTGCATTTAATTGCATTGTCCATTTACTTGAAAACTGATGCTCTAAGTGAGCTTGTGTGAAGAAAGTTCTATCCCATACTCTTTGTTTTGAGTAGCTTTCTGTATTGTAGTATATAGTTGCACCGGGTAATCCTCTTTCGGATTGATAATAGTATAACCTTATGTCTCCGTTTGTGTTTTTATTGAAGTCGACAAAAAGAGCTGTTTCTAATCTAAGGTTATTGACATCACTGTTGTTTCTTTTTTCTACTGAAGAGCTATCAACATTAACTTCTCCATAATGGAGTACATATGGGTATCTGCCATGTGCCGATAACAACTCTGCACTAAATGATGCAGACATATTATTGGATAGTTTGATGTTTGTTGTTAATGCAGGATTAAATAGGCCTAATGAGCCTGATTTGATTGATAGTACACCGTTTAAATTTTTGCTGCTATTGTTAAAGTTTGGTCTGACTGAATTTATATTTAGATATGACGCAGTAGAAAATGCTTTTGCAGGAAGAAAAATATTGTCGCTCTGACCGCTATTAAGTGTTATGCTTTCTATGTTATCGAGCGAGACTCTACCAATATCAAATTGTCCGGTTTGAACGTCTGAGAGTGCTAAGCCATTATAATTTATTCCTGTGTGAGTAGCTCCTAAGCCTCTGACGGATACAGTTTTTAGTCCACCAATACCACCATAGTCTTTTACGGTAACACCCGAAAAATGCTTGAGTGCATCAGATAATTGTAATGCATTTAAGTTTTCTATTGAATATTGTGATAAGGTTTGCATTGGAGTAGTTGAACGCAAATCCTTATCGGCAGTTTTTTCAATTATTACCACTTCCGGAAGCTGCTGTAGACTATCAGTTTTATATTGTGCTAAAACTGAATTACTACTACCTGCTACCACCGTAAATAGTAAATAAACAAATAGTTTAATTTTAAAAGACATACACCGAATATTTTTACCCGGTGGAATAATTGAAACAACGACTGTACGTTAAAAAAAATAGTCTGAATATGAAACAGAATTGGTTTTAACTGTATCGTTTCAAGCTTTATTCCCCGAAAGCCATATAACTTGTATGAATTGCTGGCAGGTCTTCTGACTTACTCCTCGTGTCTGAACGCCTTCCCAAATAAACTCCTATTTAAGAGTTATTATTCAGTGGCAATAAGGTATTTGTTCAGCACATAAGCGGAGCTTACAGCAGCGGGCCTGTTCAGGATTTACACCTGATTCCCTTTTCATTAACTGTTCCGGAGCCAAAGATTGGAACAGTTAACACCAACTTTTCGGACACAAAGATATGAAATGTTTTTATTCTTTCCTACTTTCGAGGTAACGTATTAGTACTTCGCTCTTTTCTTTCTCTAATTTAAGCTGTTCAATGCTTTTGAGTAGATTAGAGAGTTCAAAAGACTGACTAATAGCATTTTTGGCATTGTTGGTTAAATTTGTTGTTACTGTTCTTTTACCGATAAAATGAACTGTTATGGGTTTGTTGCGGTATGAGTATACGTATTGAGCAACATTGTTTTCATCGTTACCCCCAAACCTAACTATCTCATATGATTTTTCTAATGTCTTAAAACTATAATTTAGTCCGTCAGAAGTTACAACATTTGTTTCGGCAAAACTATCATCATTTGAATTCAATCTTATTTTATTATGCTTTACATTAGAGCCTAACAGGATACTTTCTATGAAAAGATCGCCTTTTTCATTTACCCCTGATCGTATACCGTTTTTTTCAAGAGAGGAGTTGTATGGGTATATCTTTGGGAAATACTCGCCAAATTCTTGATAACGATCGTCTCTGACGTAATCAAACTTAGTGAGTAAGTTGTTTAGCTCGCTATAATTTTCACGAAGCATAGAATCGCAAAAAGCGATATTTCTTTTATTTTCAGCTAATCGCACTTCTTGCATTAAATGGAAACCTGACTTTATCTCATCAAAAGCTTTAGGGAAAAGTATTTTT
>DATGMV010000170.1:0-4732 GCA_035307185.1 Fermentimonas sp.
CACGCTTCAGTAACTGAAAAGAACGGTAAAGCTCTTGTGTTTCTTGGTAAAAGTGGTACAGGAAAGAGTACACATAGCCGTTTGTGGAGAGAGTTTGTGCCGGGATGCAGGTTGCTAAATGATGATGAACCTATTATTAGATTGCATGATGATGGATCAGTGCGAGTTTATGGTGCTCCTTGGAGCGGAAGCACTCCTTGTTATATAAATGATTCTGCAGAGGTGGCTGCTTTTGTTCATTTGTATCAAAGTCCCGAAAATAAGCTAACAAGATTAAGTGGAATTGAATCATTTACTTCTATGTTCCAGTCTTCTGCACTTCTAAGATCTGATAAAAAAGGGAGGGAGGCTTCTTTCAATCTTATAACCGAGATACTAAGTAAAGTTCCATATTATAGGTTGGATAATCGTCCAGATAGAGAAGCGGTTAGTCTAACAGAAACTTTAATTTAAAAGAAAATAATCGAAGTTATAATTCATATAACTTATTTTGTTTTATATAATCATATACCAAAGGGGGAATAAATGCACGCATATCCTTTCCTTCATTAATACTTTTACGAATAAATGTAGATGAAATCTCCACGATAGGGGCAGTTACAATATTTACAGTTTTTTTTAAATAGTCGGGAATAATTATTTCTGTTCCCTGACGAGGATATATAAGAATCTTATATTTTTCAATTATCTTATTATAGTCCTTCCATTTGTTGAAAATTGTCCAATTGTCTCCTCCAATAATTAGAGTGAAGTTGCAATCTGGGTGGTCTTCGGATAGTTTTTCCAAGGTGTTGATTGTATATGATGGTCGTTTCAGTTTTAGTTCAATATCAGATACTTTGATCTTTTTGTATTGTGTCAGGGCAAGTTGAACCATTTTTAATCGAGTTTGTTCATCGAGCAAATCTTTTTTTGTTTTTAGCGGATTGTGGGGTGTTATAACAAGCCATACTTCTTGTAGATGAGTGAACTCACACATGTAGTTAACCAATATAAGGTGACCGATGTGGATTGGGTTAAACGATCCAGAGAATATGCCAATTTCTTTCTTGTTTATTTTCTCCATAATGTATATCTGAAAATCGTAGAAGTATAACCAAACTACTCTTTATTACTTACTTTTAATTTAAACAATAATCAAGATCGATGTATCAATTGATATATCGATCTTGATTAATTTTGCAAAACAGATTTCCACTTAGGGTCTTGTATTAAGTCAGGATATTTTGATTTTGTATTTCCCCTTAAGTTTTCTTTATATTTGCGAATTTCGTAACCTATTAAGTCCGTCTTCTAAAGAGTGAGATAATCCAGAGTAGTAAGATTGCTCCAACTAAAGCAGTAATTAAAGTACCAATTACTCCTCCAGTGGTTATCCCAAGTAGCCCGAAAACCCAACCGCCAATTATTGCTCCAACTATACCAACGATTATGTTAACCAGAAGACCAAAGCCCCCTCCTCTCATTATTTTACCTGCAAGCCATCCGGCAATTGCTCCGATAATAATCCACCATAACCAACCCATAATTCTTTTGTTTTAGTTAATACTATTTGATCTTTGCCAAAGTTGTTTTGGCATTCTTATTTATTTAACAAGCTTAGTAAAGAAATAGTTTAACATTTTACTGAAAAAATTAGCACATTCTGCTTTTATAGTCATCATATCCAAATTTTCGGAAGAGTTCAAACTCGCCATTTTGTCGCCATATGCCTATAGACGGGTGAGTAACACCGTTGAACAATGTGGTTTTTACTGTTGTGTAATGAATCATATCCTCAAAAACAATTCTATCACCAATTTCAAGAGGTTTGTCAAAAGACCATTCGCCCATGTAATCCCCACTCAAACAACTGTTTCCTCCCATTCTATATGTCGGTTTGCCCTCCACAGGACTGTGGTGAGCACTTCTTATACGTGGTTTGTAAGGCATTTCGAGACAATCGGGCATGTGACAAGCAAATGATACGTTAAGCATTGCTGTTTTTATCCCATTACTTTCGACAATATCAGCAACAGTGGCAATTAAAACTCCTGTTTCCCAAACGAAAGCACTTCCCGGTTCCATAATAATATGTAAATGTGGATATTTCTCCTTAAGTCCTTTGAGTAAACAGAGTAGATGATCTATATCATAATCTTTGTGTGTTATTAGGTGACCACCACCAAGATTTAGCCATTCAATCTGAAAAAAAAATTGACCAAACTTATCCTCGAGTACTAATAAGGTTTTCTCCAAATCGTATGAGTCGTTTTCGCAAAGGTTGTGAATATGTAATCCTGATATTCCTTCTGGGAGAGTGTCCCCTAAATTACTTGCTGTTATTCCAAGTCGTGAACCGGGTGTACTTGGGTTGTAAATGTCGGTGTCTACTACTGAGTACTCAGGATTGATTCTAAGTCCACACTTAATATTCTTTCTGGAACTCAGTACTTGTGGATAATAACGATTAAACTGTGATAATGAGTTGAATGTAATGTGACTACTATATTCTAAGAAAGTTGGGAAATCCTCATCGGTATAAACTGGTGCATATGTATGTGCAGGGTTACCCATTTCTTCATAAGCAAGTTGTGCTTCAGAAACTGAACTGGCAGTTGAGTGCTGAATGTATTCACGAATTATAGGAAATGATTTCCAGGCTGCGAAGGCTTTGAACGCTAATATAATTTCTATACCTGCTCGCTCCTTTACTGATTTTATTAACTGAAGATTTTTGCGCATTAGCTCTTCTTCCATAACGTAGCAGGGTGAGGGGATTTTTGTAATATCTATCATTTAATTATTAGCTATTTTATATTTTATTTTGAGTTATACTTTTCAATATGTACTTTTTCCCAATGTAGTGTGTTAGTATCTGCAAAAGATCTTTCTTTCTCCTTTTTCCCAAAGGTAATGATGCAAATCACTTCTAATGGCATTGGGATGTCTAATATATCACTAATATATTCGTGGGATGTTACTGTTTCAGAATAGTAGCGATTTCTCACTTGTATCCAACAGCTACCAATATTGAGCTCTTCTGCCTGCATTTGCATATTAATTGCTGCAATTGAGGCATCTTCTACACAAGCATTGCTAATTAGAGGGTTTCCTGTAATTACTACAGCAAGCGATGCATTAGCAATAAATGATGCACTATTAGGCTTGCAATGAGATATTTTTTTAAGCATTTCTTTGTCTTCTACTACAATAAAATCCCACGAGTGCATATTTTTAGAAGTAGGTGATAGTAGAGCAGCTTCAAGAATCATTTTCGTTTCATCCGATGAGAGTAAGACCTCAGAGTACTTTCTAATGCTTCGTCTTTTAATTTGTAGTTGTTGAAAGTTACTTTCCATTATTATTTTGTTTAATTGAACACTTACCGACTGCAATTATAATAAAAAAGAAGGGATTTATGTGTTTATAGGCTTAACTTCAATACTTATTATAAAAGTATTAATTAGAATTAGTCTAAATTGCCGGCATTTTTTTCTATTTTTGTAGCAAAATGACAGACATTATGCACAATTCCTCTGTAATAAAAATGAAGCCATCCATGAAGATGGCAGATCAAATTGACTCAAACCCAAGATTGCTTTTGATGTTACAACATTTTAATATTGATTTTAATGTTAGCGATTTAACTGTTTCTCAGTTATGTGCTCAATATGACATTAGTGAGACACTTTTTGTGGATATAGCCAATTTGTATAATGGGTTTGGGACGAAAAAGACTCATACATATACAAAGAAGGATTTGTTGCAGGTAATTGATTTTCTAAAAAATACTCATCACTATTATCGCTCAGATCTGTATCCTCAAATAAATGAATATATTCATCAACTACAGGAAAATCATCCCGAAGTTAGGCTTGAATTGAAATTGATAGAGAAATTTTTCTATCAGTATTTTACCGAGGTAAAGGAACATCTTGATTATGAGGATGATATTGCCTTTCCTTATTTTATTAAATTATTAAAAGACAAAAGTAGCAATGAGGCACGAGTACTTTACTCTTCTAAAGAATATAGTGATCACCACTCAGATATTGAACTAAAGCTTCACGATTTGAAAAATCTATTGCTTAAATATGTAAAAGTTGATAATGATTTAGGTTTGCGTAGGAAGTTGTTTTTTGCGTTATATGAACTCGAGTTCGATCTGTATATACACTCATTGATTGAGGAATCAATATTGATCCCATCGGGATTAAAAATAGAAAATAAAGAGAATGCATAAGAAACCGTTAAATATATTGATTCTTGAAAGCTCCAAGATTATTTTTGAAGGTCTACATGCAATTCTGTATCAGTCGGATTTAGATTGCAGGATATACAGAATTGAAACTATAGATGAGCTCAACAGCATTATTGAAACCGAATCTATAGATATATTTATTGCTAATTTGCTACATTTTGTTAATAGAGAAAGGGAAATTAAAAAAATTAGAAAGGAAAATCCTGATCTCAGTGTGGTGGGTATAGATTATGCTATGATGCATAAATCTCTAACGGAACCGGATGCAATGTTCTCACTATACGACACACCAGATTATATTGTGAATTTACTGTCAAAACTTGATAATAAGAGTAAAAATACAATCAACCAAGAAAAAGACGACAACCTCACTAAACGCGAGGTTGAAGTACTTACAGGAATTGTTAATGGGATGATGAATAAGGAGATTGCAGAATCTCTAAATATTAGCATACATACCGTTGTGAGACACAGAAAGAATATAACTAC
>DATGMV010000171.1:0-6550 GCA_035307185.1 Fermentimonas sp.
ACCCGATCCGGTTATACTTATGTTATTGTTTGTCATAAATCCTCTTTGGAATATTGCATCCTGCCAATCGGTATCGTAATTCCAATCTGAGTAGTCGAAACTACCTAACCCTTGATTTACGCGCTGTTCATCATATAGTTCCCTAAACTGTGCGGCGTTTGTCATCTCCATACGTTGAACTACTTCTTTGTAGCCAACTGAACTGTTAAAATTAACTACAGTCTGACCTCTTTTCGCACGTTTAGTATTTACAATAATAACACCGTTAGCTCCCCTTACACCAAATATTGCAAGCGATGAGGGATCTTTAAGTATTTCCATAGATTCAATATCAGCCGGGTTAAGGTAGTTGATATTATCTGAAAAGAGTCCGTCTACAACATAAAGCGGTGAATAACCATTGATAGAGTTAGTTCCTCTAATCCTAACTTCCGGGTCTTGACCGGCTCTACCTGAGTTAACCACTTGTACACCTGCAACTTTACCTTGTATTGATGCTAAGAGATTGGATGAAGGACGATTAGCAATTTCGTCGGCGTCAATACTGGCAATTGAGCCTGTAAGATCTCGTTTTCTCGCAGTACCGTAACCAATAACTACAAGTTCGTCAAGTGCTTGCACATCTTCACTAAGTATAGCATTAATTGTGGCTCTTCCGTTTACCGGCTCCTCAACAGTTGTCATCCCAATATAACTGAAAACTAATGTACCGTTTGAGGGCACATTATTAAGTGTGTAGTTTCCATCTATATCGGTTACAGTTCCGTTGTTTGTTCCCTTTACTAACACGGTGACTCCTATTCCGGACTCTCCGGTTGTGGCTTCTGTTACTTTACCTGACACAGTCAACTGCTGTTGCGCAGTTAGTAAAAAGGTAAATAGCAGAAAGCATGAAATAATAGTAGCTTTAATCTTCATGGATCATTATTTATTAATGTTTAAAAAATATCTTTATAAACAAAATAAATATATGAATAGCATATGTAAAAATTATATACCTCTCTAAAAGTACGTTATGTTGTCAAACATATATTTCAAGTATGCTTTATTACTACTGCATGCGTGTGTAAGTATAAGATATACAGTTTGATAGGTTTGTGGGGTTTTGTATTAGAACAGTAGACAATTATTTAAACTCTATTAGAAAATCAACAAGATTGTCGTTTTCATCTAAGTTTAATTTCTTACGTAATCGGTATCTGGCCGATTCTACTCCACGTGTAGAAATATTAAGTAACCTTGCAATTTCCTTTGTTGTATAGTTTAATCTCAACAAAGTGCATAGTTTTAGATCGCTTGGTGTTAAAGAAGGGTATAAATCTTTGAGTTTTCTGAAGAAGTTTTCATGAATAAGATCAAAGTTTTCTTGAAAAACGTTCCATTCATCTTCATCAGTCTGATCTTCACCTATCATATTAATTAATGTTTTACTTTCAGCTCTATTTATTTTGCCTTCAAGAGCATATTGCTGTATTTGTGACTTTAATTTCTTAAGGAATTCAGCATGATTTATAATTAACATAGTAGCGCTTGCCAGTTCTTTACCTTTATATATTAAGTCGGATTCTAATTTTTCTGCCCTTAGCTTGATAATCTGTTTCTCCTGATGCTCAATCTGATTAAGACGTTTATTCTCTTGTTCTGCAAAATCTTCGCTTTTCTTTCGTATAATTTTTTCAACATGTCTCTTGGATATAAAACCACTAATTAATAAAATTACAACCAGGTACAATGTATAAGCCCACCAGCTTATATACCAGGGACTTTTAATACGAAATGGATATTTCAATAGGTCTACTTGATTTCCGGAGCTATCTAATACACGTGCATTCAATATGTATTCACTAGCCGGGAGGTTGTTATAAGATACTGAGTTGTTTTTATCAGTGTCTACCCATCTATTGTCATAACCTTCGAGTAGTGTCTGCACTTTAACATTAATTTTTGAAAACTCAGGATAAGAGAAGCTAAAGTCTAAATTATTACTGCCATAGTTTATAATAGCTTTGGATTGTGGATTAAGGTAATTAGATTCTTCGTTGTTTCTATTATAATAACGAATTGATGAAAAGTGTAATGAACCCGATTTTCGAGGCTCAGTATTTTGAGACAGTGAGTATTTGCCAATACCGCCATTTAAACTGAAGTAAGATATTCCATTTTCTGAAACGAAGATATTTGCTCTTCCAACATTAGGAGGATTGTTTAGTATACTAAAGGGAATACGGTCTTTAAGTACGTATTTTTCTTCTTTGAATTCAACAAGTGAATATTCTTTGTTTCTAATAAACCAGAATAAATCATTTGATATAGGTACTATACGATATGTATCTGCAAATCCGGGAAGGTTGTTGTTTAGTAAGTCGTATAGAATTATTTTCCGATTAATATCATCAAATGTGTAAAAACTATTCCCGTCAGTAAAAATTATTCTACCTTTTAATTTCATTAAATTGATATGTGGCAGATAATCTGAATAAGTATAGTTTAACGATGTTATGCTCTCTATCTCAGCTACCTTAATTGATTTCGAGTCGAGTTTTATACGATAAACTCCTTTGTACATATGACCTGCCCATATATTACCCGTATGATCGACTTCTACATTCTTAATTAAATCTGAAAAGCCTTCAATGGCATGACTAAAAGTCCATTTGCCTTCACTATTCTGTCTATAAAGATAGAGTGATGTATATGAGGCCTCTAAAAGAAAGTTTTCTCCGTTTAAAGTGACTTGTTTCAAGTCCATTCCACCTGTTCTTGCACCAACTACCGGTATTAGTCGATTATTTTCTAATACAGAGGTTCCAAAGTTGTGTCCTATGAATATTTGATCATTGAATTTTTTAATAAACCACGACTGAACATCAAACTCCGGAATTGGATTAAATTTGCCATCCTTCTGAGAAAAAGAGTAAACACCTTGATTGGTGGCAAGGTGAATTTCTTTCTCATGACATAAAATCTCTTCAACTAATCCTATTTGAATATCTGTTGGCTCATATATTGTGAATGGAGATGAGGTGCGAATATTTGAAATACCGTTATCAAGTGCTGCCCAGATACTTTTATTTCTGTCACTAAATAATCCTAATATAGTATTATTGTAAAGTCCATTATTCCTGTTGATATTCCAAAGAACCTTCCCCTTATCGTTTAAAGCATAAAGACCTTTATTTATTGTCCCAATAATAAATTGAGCACTATCTCCTATAATAGCTCTGTTTATAACTGCTTTACTTAACTCTTCTTCTAATTCAGTACTCCAATAGTTTAATAAACCACTTTCTTTAGAGTATTTAAAAAGTCCGTTTTTTGAAGTTGCTAATAAATAATCATTTTCAAGTTGAATCATAGAAACTATATCATCATTATTAAATTCACTACGATTCAGTATCTCATTAAAATTCTCTCCATCGAAGACTGAAAGTCCATTGTTAATTAATTGAGCATACATCTTATCTCCATTAGGAAAAAGATATAACACAGAGGGGCTAGGATTTAGTATCTCAACTTTATTTCCGTCGTATATAAAAATTCTCGAAAAAGATTGAAAGTATAACTTTCCATTATATGGGTGTATAGACCATATCTCATCATTATGGAAATCATAATCTGCAACTTTATCCTTAATTGAATGATAGATTAGTTGACCGGTTTCATTTCTTTCAAAGTAACCAAACTCTTCGAACGATCCAACGTAAATTCTTTCTTTAGAGATATTACTATCAATATAAATGGATTTTACCGAAAGGTTGTTTGGCAACGTATGAAGCTTCCAATTTGTTCCATCAAAACTTAATAATCCATTGTTGTTACCGAAATAAATAATTCCATTCTTGTCTTGAGCAATAGCCCAATTCTGATTTCCTGCATTGTAGTTACTTATTGTGTAATTATAAACAGGAGGAATAAAAGGAATGCTTGTTGGGTTTGAGTATAAGAGATCTATATCGGTTATAAGCAGTAGAAGGCATGTGATAAGGAGTCTACTAAAGGCAGCTATCATAAAATGGTGTTTTAAGACTGTTTCTTCTTTTTCAGCAGAGCAATTATCTCTTTTTCATTTAATATCTTAACATTAGTGAATAAGAATTTTGGCTCCAGGAAGTTGCCGAATTGGTTACATTCTTGAACAGCGGAATTTAATTTTGATTTAATATCTTCATCAAATGAAAATAGCATCAGAATTGTGAAATAGTTATTTTTTATCTCAAACTTCTCAATCACTACTTCTGTTTTCTTGAGATGAAAAGTAAACTCGCGCTCTACTATTTCTTTTTGTAAGTCTGTTAAATCCTGACGATCTATAGTAGTGAAAAGCGAGAAAAATCTTAGCATTTTATTGTGCCCACCTAAGCCCGATGATATATAGATTTGCTGCTGTCCCGATAAATCAGAGCTGAGGATGATTCTGCTACTAACGAGTGACATTGACGACCAGTGAGTAAGTTCCGGGTCTGAAGGACTACTATGATAAGTTTCTATAGATCTATATGCTGTAACGTCCGGTATTGATGCAAGCAGTGTTAAGCTTCTTTTTTTTCTTTCGATACTCTCATCAGGTGAGAATAAGATGGAAACCTCCTCATCACGATCGAATGAAGGGTTTTCTTTTCGGAGTTTATCAAAGTATCTAAAATAATCCATTTGAATATCTATAGGAACCAAATCTTCAAGAATATGAAATGAATCAATACCTTGCGCATCCAATGTCTGCCTAAGTTTTTCTAATAGATTGTCGTGTCCACTCATAATCACAAAGATATTGTTTTTGCTTTAAAGTTTATCAAATTGACTGTTAATTACTAAGAATTGTATAAATTCGCATTGTCAAATGTAATCATTCTCTATTTGAATATCTAAGAGTTTTTGAGACACCACAAAAGTCTTAGCTTAAAATAAACTACAGGTAACCAATAATATGAAAATTAAAATAGTAAATAAATCTCAACACCCTTTACCGGATTATGCAACAGCTTTAGCAGCAGGCATGGATTTACGGGCAAATTTAACAGAACCAATAGAGTTAGCTCCGTTGGAACGTTCGCTAATACCAACCGGGATCTACATTCAACTTCCCGAAGGGTATGAAGCACAGATACGTCCAAGAAGTGGCTTGGCAATTAAACACGGTATAAGTATTGTTAATGCGCCAGGGACTATTGATGCCGATTACAGAGGCGAGATTAGAGTTATACTTGTAAATCTATCTAACGAAAAATTTACTATAAATGATGGTGAAAGAATATGTCAGATGGTGATCTCAAAACATGAAAGAGCGGAGTGGATTGAGGTGGACATTCTTGATGAAACCGAACGTGGAGAAGGCGGCTTCGGGCACACAGGTAAGGTCTAAACATAGGATAAATGATGAGATATAAATTAATTGTATTTTTTCTTACAATTGTGGTTTTACCACAATATGTTAATGCGCAAGTAAGTGATAGTACTCGTAAATTCGACTATTACTTTTACGAGGCACTAAACGCAAAAGCACAGGGCAAATATAGTGAAGCTCTCGATTTCTTTCTTCACTGCAACCAATTGGATTCAACCAATGCCAATGTTTTAGTAGAGCTTGGAACATTCTACAATGTTATGCAGAATAAGGAAAAAGCTCATGAGTACTTTGAAAAAGCTGTGCATTTCGACAAGAAAAACTACTACTATAATATGATGCTCGCAGGCTTGAGTAAAGAATTAGAACTTCACGATGATGTAGTTGAAATTTACAAATATTTACATGAATTATATCCTGATAAGTCGGAACTCCTTTTTGAGCTGGCAAATGCATATGCCGACAATGGTGAAACCGAAAAGGCTATTGAGTCACTTAATGAAATAGAAAAGAGGATAGGGGTGTCTGAGGCTCTTGCATTGAATAAGTTTAGACTATATTCAATGATGAACAACAAGGAGAAAGCTTTTGAAGAGATAGAACAAATAATTGAAAAGAGCCCGGGAGATCAAAGATACTTACTTCTAATGGGAGATCTGTATATGGAAGATAACCAGAGGGATAAGGCTTTAGGCTATTATAAAAAGGCTGAACTAATTGATCCCGATAATCCATCCTTAATACTTTCGATGGTCAACTATTATGAAAGAACCGGGAATAGAGAATCTGCGCAAAATGAGCTTAAAAATGCAATTACCGGAACATTAATGGAGGTTGATACCAAACTTCAGTTACTTACTAGATACCTTGGAATATTACAACAGAACGATCAGGACCTAAAACAGGCTAATACACTTTTTGAGTCGCTCTTTGAACAATATCCAAATAACACTCAAATAAATCTTATATATGGAAATGTTTTATCGCTGCAAAATGATTATGAAGGAGCAGTAGAGCAATTCGAGATATTTATTGAAGACAACCCTGAAAATCCCGGTGGTTATGAGCAAATAATAAGAGTTGCACTACCGAAGGAGGATTTTGCAAAAGTAAAAGTAATTACAACAAAAGCATTAAAACATTTGCCACGTGAACCTCAGTTTTATTACTACTTGGGTGCTGTTAATTATCAAGATGGTAATTATAAAG
>DATGMV010000172.1:0-18265 GCA_035307185.1 Fermentimonas sp.
ATGGTAAAACTTTCAGATGAGGTTTTAATGATAGGACAAATGAAAGATATTCCTTCTTCAGACTCTAAAACAAATGAGTCAGAAGTGGATGGAGAACTCCCATTTTTCACCTTAAAAGTGTACTCTCCTCCTTTGGAGACATCCATTAATGCAGGAAGTTCAAATTGTACATCAAACTCTTCTACAATATTTTCATCTTTACTACTGCAAGCGTTGTATTGAAAAACTATTGCAAAAAGCAATAGATACTTTATCATTTCTTTCATTTCACTACTCAGATATATTATTATTCAATTTCTAATCTCTTTTTTTCTGCCTGCCAAGTGAATGCTGTAAACAAAATTGACAAAACGCATGCAACAAGCATTAATATAAATGCTGCATCCCATCCCATATGATCTACAATAAAACCAATTGCAATGTTTGCACCCAAGGCTCCTCCTAAATATCCAAATAAACCCGTTAAACCTGCTGCTGTTCCTGCAGCTTTTTTAGGTACAAGATCCAAAGCCTGAACACCTATCAACATTACAGGGCCATAAATCAGAAAGCCGATTGCAATCAGTGCGATGTTGTCAACCATTACATTGCCGGCTGGATTTTGCCAATAGACATAAATAGCTACCATTACAAGTAACATATAAATAACTATAGCAGGTGCTCTTCTACCTTTAAAAACCTTATCTGAAATCCAACCACACAGAAGGGTTCCCGGTATTCCTGCATATTCATATGCAAAGTACGCCCACCCCGATTCATTTACAGAGAAATCTTTTGCCTCACTCAGATATGTAGGTGCCCAATCTAAAACTCCATATCTAACCAAGTAGACCATTATATTAGCCATGGCAATCAACCAGAGAAATTTGTTTTTAAATACATATTTAAAAAATATTTCTTTAGTAGTAAACTCCTCTTCGTATTTATCGTTATAATCTTTCGGATAATCGTTTTTATACTTTTCGATATTAGGTAATCCACATGATTGTGGTGTATCTCGTATCAGTAAATAAGCTATAAAAGACACAAAGATTGCAATCATTGCAGGAAAATATAGCTTACTCTGCCAATCGCCAAATATTGCTACACCCAAAATTGCAAGAGGACCAATTAATCCTCCACCAATATTATGTGCAACATTCCATATTGACATTTTAGTACCTCTTTCTTTTGTAGAAAACCAGTGTACCATTACCCTACCAGATGGAGGCCAACCCATTCCTTGAAACCAGCCATTCACAAACATCACAATGAACATTATCGTGACTGATGATGTCAATACTGGCACTGTTCCTAAACTCAATACGGTTATCCCGGACAATAATAAGCCTAAACTCATGAAAACCCGCGCATTGCTCCTATCCGATACTCCAGCCATTAAAAATTTGCTAAGACCATAAGATAAAGAAACTGCCGCTGCTATTATACCAAGTGAACCTCTTGAGTATCCCATTTCAATAAGATCCGGCATTACTAATGAAAAGTTTTTTCTAACCAAATAGTAGCCGACATATCCAATAAATATCCCTAAAAACACTTGTAAACGCAAACGCTTATAAGTAGGGTCTATTTTCTCTTTAGGCAATAATTCTTTGTGTGGTGGTGGTTTTAATATACCTATCATTTTTTTATTCTATAACAATCTAAGCAATAAAGATCGCTGTTTTATTTATAATAACATATTATTTCAAGAAAAAATGTAATTTTTAGCAATTGACGCATACTCATTTACTTGATCTTCTTCCCATTTACTATCCTTATTAAGTTCTTTTGCCATTATCGAAGCAACCTTAGGTGCCATTTCAACAGAAGCCTTTGCATCCATATATAAGGCCCTTACTCTGCGTGATAATACATCATCAACTGTGCGAGCCATTTCATTTTTCACTGCCCATACAACTTCGGCAACAGTATAATCCAGCTTTTGGTGCAGCTTTTTAGCATATTCGGGATTATTTTTTTGTAATTGTAAAATATTGTCAAGATCGCTACCATAGACATATAGATGATTATTTCTATCAGGATTTTCTTTAAATCCATGAATCTTAAGGTGTTTAGTTTTACATGGCTTAAAATCTAACTTACTTGACTTGAGAGCCAAGTCTACAGTTTCTTCTGCCATTATACGATATGTAGTCCATTTACCACCTGTAATTGTAATTAACCCCGATTCAGATGTTATTAGTTTATGGCTTCGCGAAATTTCTTTAGTCTTTGCAACTTCTGCACTCTTTTTTGGTGCAGCCAGAGGTCTTAGCCCTGCAAACACGCAAAGGACATCTTTTCGTTGTGGCTTTTTAGTTAAATATCTTCCTGCAGTTTCCAGAATAAAATCAACCTCTGCATCTAAGGCCTTTGGTTCTAATACAAACTCATCGACTGGTGTATCAGTTGTACCTAATATTACTCTATTGTGCCATGGCACACCAAACATTACTCTACCATCACTTGTTTTGGGAACCATAATTGCATCATCGCTATCTAAGAATGATCTATCAACTACTACGTGAACACCTTGACTTGGACGTACTAATGGCTTCATTTCCGGTTCATCCATTTTAATAATATCATCGACAAAAATACCGGTAGCATTTATGATACACTTACCTTTAAGTTCAAATGAAGATCCATCAATTTTATCTTCTACTACAACGCCCGCTACTTTACCTTTCTGGTTTTTTAATAAACTATTTACTCTTACATAATTTACCATAACTGCACCATTCTCGATAGCAGTTTGCATTAAATTTATAGCCAGACGGGAATCATCAAACTGTCCATCATGGTATGATACTCCTCCTCTTAAGTTTTTTTGTTCTATCTGTGGAATATGCTTTATTACATCTTTTTTGCTCATAGGAAGTGAATGTCCTAAACTCATCTTTCCGGCAAGTATATCGTAAAAAGTAAGCCCTAATGTATAAAAAGGCTTTTCCCACCACTGATAATTACCAATGATGAAACGTTGATTTTTAACTAAATGTGGAGCATTTCTACTTAAATGGCCTCTTTCATGTAAAGCTTCCCTAACTAAAGCCACATCACCCTTTTGTAGATATCTTACTCCACCATGCACCAGTTTTGTACTACGGCTTGATGTTGCTTTTGCAAAATCTGACTGCTCCAATAAAACAGTTTTGTAACCCCTGTTTGCAGCATCCACAGCTATACCCAGTCCTGTTGCACCTCCACCTATAACAATGAAATCCCAGTCTGAGGCTGAATTATCATCTTTTAACTGATTTATAAAATTTTCTCGTTCCATATATATTATTATTACTTCGTCAAAAATATATATAGATTTCGAAATATCAAAATTATATCGAAAGTATTTGAAAGCATCTGAAACATATACTTGCCTTATCGGAACAGAAAACAGTTTTATTTTGTTTATTTAAGTCACAAAGATCAATTAAAATTGTTACGATACTATTAAGTAACAGTTACGTTATTGTTAAGTTTAAAAAATGTATACAACGAACTGTAACTACTTTAATTATATAATCGTTTTTCATTTAATTCAATTTTGTTAAACATATTATTTTTAGTAGTTTTGCTCCAATATAACCAATGAGATTGAAATTCCCATTAGTGCAGTGATGAATCAGTGCAATCATAGTAAAGTATAATATATTTTTTATGGTACGCTAAATTTTAAATAATGGAAGATAATCATCAAAAAAGAAGCAGTGCCCAACGATTTAGGGTCATATTGGATGAACTTGACAAAAAAGATTTTGTATCCGTTCAAGATTTCAGCAAACTTCTAAATGTATCAGAAGTAACTATTCGTAAAGATTTGAAAGAACTTGAAAGCAAAAATCTACTTCATCGCGATCATGGAGGGGCAAGTCCTTTGAGCTCTTTGATAGACGACAGGCATATTGATGAAAAAGAGAAGATCATGGTAGACGAGAAAATTCGTATAGCGAATGCAGCAAATCAACTCTTAAACAAAAACGATAGAATTATAGTTGCTTCCGGTACTACAATGCTTTATTTTTCACGTAAAATATCCATGACAGAACCCTTAACAGTAATAACCTCATCAGTAAAGGTTTCATTAACACTAAGTTATAACCCAAATGTAGAAGTTATCCAACTTGGAGGAATAATGAGAAAAAGCTCAGCATCAGTTATTGGTCCGTATAGCGAACAGATGCTTAAAGGTCTAATGTGTAATAAGTTATTCATTGGAGTTGATGGTATTGGTATAGATTTTGGTTTGACTACAAGCAATATTGGTGAAGCTATTTTAAACCAGCACATGATCAATGCAGCTAAAGAAGTTATTGTACTTACTGATTCATCTAAATTTGGAAAGCAGGGTTTTGGGAAAATTTGTGATTTAGATCGAGTAAACCACATAATCACAGATAAAAATGCACCTCAAAATATTCTTCAAATCATTAAAGACAAAGGTATTAAAGTTACACTTGTATGATGACGATTAATCGCATAACAAGCCTATCGATTATTTTAATTTTATTAATAGGATGTAACAAAGAAATACTAAGACATGACGATTTTTATGTCGATTTAATCACGGTAAAAAAAAACGGAGAACTTTATCGCTTCGAATTAGATAACGGTCGACTTTTAATTCCTGACAAAACTGAATACAAAGGAAATGAAGGGCAAAGGGCAATATTAAATTACGTACCATTAAAAGGAGATACGATTAAAATAAATCAAATTTCAAATATTTTTACTGGTGCTGTTACTAAAGAAAACTCGCTTGAAGAACTAGTAAAAGACCCGGTAAAAATACAAAGTGTATGGGTTGGAGGTAGCTATTTAAATATGATAGTAGAAACATATTACCATAGTAAACCGCATAAGATCGCCTTATTTCAAGACATTAATTCCCCAACTGTCGATCTCTACTTTAGCCATTCCAAAGAAGAGGATCCTCTTGGATATCCACAAATCATCTACATGTCATTTTTAATAAACAGCATACGTGGAGATGAACAAGTCCCTACTCCATTTACACTGTTTATTGAAACTTTTGACGGACTAAGAGAAATACCTTTAATCCTAAAATAATTACAGTATTTACAAGGTTGGAATTGGCTCTTCATCTATTGTAAAGTCAATAGGAAGTAAACATTTCACATTTACATTTTCACCATTATTTACACCCGGCATCCATTTTGGCATTAAACCAAGCACCCTAATTGCCTCGTCATCTAAATCAGAATTAAGACCGTTAACTACCTCAATATTAGAAATAGAGCCATCTTTACCAACTATAAATGAGCATAAAATTCTGCCCTCAATTCCTTGCTGTAATGCATCTTTCGGATAACGAATGTTATGTGCGATAAATTTACTCAAACCACTCTCACCATACTCATACTCAGGCATCTTATCAACAATTGTGTAAATATCGTTGTTCTCAATTATTGATGCATCTGTCTTTGCGTATGCTCTCGCAGTAGCAGAGCTTGATGGTCTTGTAGTATATTGAGCATTCTTATTCAATTTAAAGTACATAGGGACATAGGTTTCAGATCTAACAATCTCTCCTTTATGTCTTGCAGGTCGCCATGGTGGCATATTCTTTAAAATTCGCAAGGCCTCTTCGTTCAATAACGGGTCGGCTCTGTGAATAATATTAAAATTAGATAGTGTTCCATCTTTTTCTACTACAAAAGTGTAAACTACCAGTCCCTGAGCATCACGCTCAACTGCTTCCGTAGGGTAGCTTAATGTATTTGCAATAAAACGATGCATTTCACCTGTACCGCCGGTAAAGATTGGCATAAGATCCGGATCTTCTATAACTCTATCACTTGCCGAAAGAGGGAAATCCTGTTGTGCTGAAACTGTAACTGTATATACAGATGCAACAATAGCTAATAAGATTGTAATAACTAAGGGTTGAAATTTACGTAAATTCATGTAGATAATTCTCTAAACTTTGATAATTGTATTAAGATTACAAATATACTGAAATTTCCGTTTCTCTCACACCCTCAATCACTCTTTTTCTTTTTTCACACAACACCTCTTATCTTGTCGTCAAAAGCAGAAAGGGCAGCTTTTGCTCCTTCACCCATAGAAATTATAATCTGTTTAAATGGAACGGTAGTAACATCACCTGCAGCATAAATACCGGGAACGTTGGTTCTCGCGTTAGTATCTATTTCAATCTCTCCATAACGAGTTACATTTACCAGGTCCTTGAATAAGTGACTGTTTGGAGCTAATCCAATTTGAATAAATACACCATCAACCTCAACTATTCTATCTTTTTCTGTTTTTCTATCCTTAACCCGTAGTGCAGATATTTCATCACCGTTGCCAATAACCTCTGTTGTTTGAGAACTTAAAAATATTTCCACGTTGGAAAGTGTAGCAACCTTTTCTTGTAAAACCTTATCTGCTTTCAATTCATCAAGAAATTCAAAGACAGTAACTTTATAGCAAATCGCCGCAAGATCTATAGCTGCTTCTATTCCGGAGTTTCCTCCACCGACAACTGCAACGTGCTTACCTTTATAAAAAGGACCATCGCAATGCACACAAAATGCAACACCTTTACCTATATGCTCTGATTCTCCGGGTACATTTAATTTTTTCCAGTCGGCACCGGTTGCAATAACAAGTGATGGAGTCATAAATCTCTCTCCTCCTTTAATATGTACTACCTTTTCCTTGCCATCCATTTCAACTTTCTCAACAATTCTATGCTCGAGAATTGATATTGAATAATCCTCCATATGTCTTCTAATATCTCTTGTGAGTTCATCACCTGTAGTTTTTGGAACAGAAATAAGATTTTCAATACCTTGAGTTTCTTTAACCTGACCTCCTACTTTTTCAGCAATAACCGCAACATTCATACCCTTTCGTGCCGAATATATGGCCGCAGAAGCACCGGCAGGACCGGCACCTACCACAATTAAATCAAATAACTTGGCTTCGCTATTCTGGTTCAACTCTTCAGAACCATACTTTTCTTCGAGCTTAGTTAAAAGAGTTCCAAATTCTCCTTTTCCCACATGTAGTAATTCTCCATCGGCATAAACCGCAGGTACTGCTTGAATTCTAAGAGACTTCGCCTCATCCGGATACAACGATCCATCAACCATCTCGTGGGTGATATTAGAATTCAATATTGCCATCAGATTTAAAGATTGCACAACTACCGGACAGTTTGTACATGTAAGAGACACATATGTTGATAATTTAATGTTACCTTTTAGAGCTTTAACCCTGTTTAAAATAAACTCATCCGGCAAATTTTTACCTTTACCATCACTGTTTAGTATCGCCAGCAAGAGTGAAGTGAATTCATGACCGTTTGGAATTCCTCGAAAAACGACTCCTGTGTTCTCTCCATTTTTAAGAATTGAAAATGAAATTGCATCACCATCATTCAAACGAAGTGATAGTTTTGAAGAGCATGATACAACATCCTCCAACATTTCAAGAAGTTCATTATAACTTTCATGATCTTTAGAAACAAAGACATCGAAAATATATTCTGATTCAAGTCCGGCAAATACGGCAGTAACCTGATCTTTCAATGATTTATCAAGCATTATATTGTAGTTTATTTGTTAATATTAATTGTGTTGTGTTATTTTGAAAGTTGCGAAATTAGAAAAAAATAGCCCTCTGAACAAATATATTGATTTACAAAATTACTTGAGCAGAGGGCTATAGAAAAAGGATATACCTTAAATTAATCCTACCAGATCTACACTTGGCTTAAGAGTTTCTTTTCCCTTTTCCCAGTTGGCAGGGCAAACCTCATCATCGTTCTCTGCTACAAATTGAGCTGCTTCAATTTTTCTTACAAGCTCAGTAGCATTACGTCCAATTGGACCGTCTGTAACTTCAAGTACTTTTACAACACCTTCCGGGTTTGCAACAAAAGTACCCCTATATGCTGTATAATCATCTTCGTTTAGTACGCCAAACGCACGACTCAATGCTCCTGTGTGATCAGCAAGCATCGGGTATTGCACTTTTTTAATACTATCAGAAGTATCATGCCATGCTTTGTGTGTAAAATGCGAATCGGTACTCACTGAATAAACTTCAACTCCAATCGACTGAAGATAATCATATTTTTCTGCCATATCTACTAACTCCGTTGGACAAACAAATGTGAAGTCGGCAGGATAAAAGAAAAATACCGACCATTTACCTAAAACATCATTGTCGGTTACTGTTTTAAACTCGCCATTATGATAGGCTTGTACACTAAATTCTGGAATTCTTGAATTAATAATTGGTTTCATATAAACTGTATTTTTATCTTTATTCACTACAAAGATATAATAGTTTTTACCTATTATGAAATTATCACACATTTATTTTGTCTATATCCATAATAGCTGATAAATATAAAATACTATCTGAAAACAATTATTCTAAAAAGGAAATGTAATTTCAAAGTAAACTGTTGAATAAAATTTTTAATAAAAATATTATAGATAATACACCTCATTTATAATAATCTAACGGGAAATGCGTATCTTTGTGCTCATAAAAAGATTGTTAAATGCAGAATATCCGTAATATAGCCATCATTGCTCACGTAGATCATGGTAAAACCACACTTGTAGATAAAATGTTATTGGCAGGACACCTGTTTAGAGATAACCAGCAGTCAGGCGAACTTATACTAGATAATAATGATCTCGAGCGCGAGCGTGGTATTACTATACTTTCTAAGAATGTCTCTATAATGTATGGTGACACAAAAATAAACATTATTGACACGCCCGGACACGCCGACTTTGGTGGTGAAGTAGAGCGTGTATTAAATATGGCCGATGGTTGCCTATTGGTTGTAGATGCTTTCGAAGGACCTATGCCACAGACCAGATTTGTGCTTCAAAAGGCTCTTGAGATTGGTTTAAAACCAGTCCTTGTAATCAACAAAGTTGATAAACCAAACTGTAGACCTGAGGAAGTACAAGAAGAGGTGTTCGATCTTATGTTTAGTCTCGATGCTACAGAAGAGCAGCTCGACTTTCCTACAATCTACGGATCAGCAAAACAGGGATGGATGTCGGACGACTGGAATAAACAATCTGATAATATAATTCCACTTCTGGATGCAATTGTAAAATACATCCCAGCCCCCAAAATTTTAGATGGTACTCCTCAGATGTTAATCACTTCTTTAGATTACTCCAACTATTTGGGAAGAATTGCTGTGGGACGTGTGCACAGAGGCATAATTCAGAACGGCAAGGATTATTCACTTTGCAAAAGAGATGGTTCAATAAAAAAGGTTCGTGTAAAGGAACTTGACGTTTTTGAAGGATTAGGACGAATAAAAACAGAGGAAGTTGGTTCAGGCGATATTTGCGCATTAGTTGGTATTGAAGACTTTGATATAGGTGATTCTATAGCCGATTTGGAAAAGCCAGAACCACTTGATCCGATAGCAATAGACGAACCCACAATGTCTATGTTATTTACTATCAACAATTCTCCCTTTTTTGGTCAGGACGGTAAATATGTTACTTCACGACATATATATGATCGTTTATTGCAAGAGCTTGATAAAAATCTGGCACTTCGAGTAGAAGAGACAGAGAACTCAGACTCGTGGGTGGTTTATGGTAGGGGTGTTATGCACATCTCAGTCTTAATTGAAACAATGCGCCGTGAAGGGTATGAACTTCAAGTTGGCCAACCTCAAGTAATTATTAAAGAAATTGGCGGTGAAAAGCACGAGCCGGTGGAGCAACTAACTGTCAATATGCCCGAGGAATCCTCCAGCAAAATTATTGATGTTATAACTCGTCGTAAAGGTGAACTTTTATCGATGGAGAACAAGGGAGACAGAATGCATATGGAGTTCTTAGTTCCGTCACGTGGAATTATTGGACTTAACAACATAGTACTCACACTATCTGCCGGAGAAGCCATAATGGCACACAGATTCCTTGAATTCCAGCCTTGGAAGGGTAATATCGAGAAACGTCAGAACGGATCAATCATTGCCGGTGAATCAGGAAATGCCTTTGCATATGCATTAGATAAACTACAAGACAGAGGTCACTTTTTCATACACCCCCAAACTGATGTTTATGCGGGACAAGTAGTTGGCGAAAGCAATAAAGAGGGAGATTTAGTTGTAAATGTTACAAAATCGAAGAAACTAACCAATGTGCGTGCATCAGGTACAGACGATAAGGCACAACTGGCACCTCCGATTATATTTAGTTTAGAAGAAGCTTTGGAGTATATTAAAAGTGATGAGTATCTTGAGATAACTCCTAAACACATGCGAATAAGGAAGATTCTTCTTGATGAAAACGAACGTAAAAGAGCTTCAAAGAAGAGCTAATTCAAGAACATAAAATCTAATTTTAAAATAGTTTTAAACTCAGGTTTAAAACTATTTTTTTATCAGGTTAATAAACTCCTCACGGGTTTTCTGTTCTCTAAAAATACCAGTAAAATCTGAGGTTGTTGTTGTTGAGTTTTGTTTCTCTACACCCCACATCTGCATACACATATGTTGAGCTTCAATAACAACCATAACACCCATAGGATTTAGAGTATCTTGAATACAATCTTTTATCTGTGTAGTAAGTCGTTCTTGCACCTGTAATCTTCTTGCAAAAACATCTACGACACGAGCAATCTTGCTCAATCCTGTCACATAACCATTAGGTATATATGCCACATGTGCCTTACCAAAAAATGGCAAAAAATGATGTTCACACATTGAAAAAAGATCAATATCTTTTACTATAACCATCTGTCGATAGTTCTCTTTAAATTGAGCAGAACGAAGTATCTCTGCGGGATCCTGACGATATCCTTTAGTAAGAAACTGCATAGCTTTTGATACACGATCAGGTGTTTTAATCAAGCCCTCTCTTTGATTATCTTCACCAAGCAATGAGAGAATCTCTCTCATGTGATTGGAAATAAGAGATCTATTTTTTTCTAAATCTTCGGATGACATCTTCATATTTACCTAATTAATTTACCGGAATTTTCACCTCATCAACAACAACATACATTTCTTTTCCAAATGATGGAAAACTGTTTTTAAGGTCTCTCATGGCTTCTTCAGCTTCACCCCTGGATTTATAATTACCCACTCTCAATCGCCAGAAAGGCGATTCAAATAGAACAACTGTTTCCAGATCAGGGAACTGATTGTTTATTAGAGATTGTTTTCTATAAGCCTCATCTCTCGAAGTACGCTGATTATTACCGCTGAATGCCTGCACTTTATAACCTCTCATCTTGTAATATCTCACTGACCCCTCGGCATCTGTGTAAATTGTTCGTGGAGGTCCCATTGGCCTACCTAAAATATGAGTAATACTCTCATCCTCATAAACAGTAACATCACCGCTATTCTGCTTATTAGAATTTAATTCTTTCAGAATTTCATTCTTTTGTTTCGAATTATTCTGATTCAATATTTGAACCTGTGCATCTAAACTAAAATTGATGCATATAATCATAAACAGTAATACATTTACGATGCGAAAATATCTCATAAACTCAAAATATAACAAAGTCTACCACAGACAAATAAAACATCTGTGGTAAACCGATTAAAATTTAGAACGCCTCAATTACTGGCATAAACTTATCTACACTTAACGAAGCACCACCTATAAGACCTCCATCTACATCGGGATTTGAAAATAGCTCTTTTGCATTATCAGCATTCGCGCTTCCACCATATAAGATTGACGTATTATTAGCAACATCTTCACCATATCTTTCAGAAAGTGTCTTACGTATAAATGCGTGCATCTCTTGTGCCTGTGCAGGTGAGGCAGTCTTACCCGTACCAATTGCCCAAACTGGTTCATATGCAAGTACAATTTTTCCAAAATCATAAGCAGTAAGATCAAATAATGAGTCGACAATCTGTGACTTAACAACATCAAAATGCTTTTCAGATTCTCTTTCTTCAAGTACTTCACCAATACAAAATATCGGTGTTAAATTATTATCAAGAGCCTGTTTTACTTTCTCTTTCAAAATCTCGGCAGTATCATGGTAATATGCTCTGCGCTCGCTATGTCCAAGAATAACATAACTGGCACCTGTCGAAGCTATCATTTGAGCAGACACCTCACCAGTGTATGCACCAGAATCTTTTTCAGCACAGTTTTGTGCTGCTACCCCAATTTTATCACTGTCTACATTTTCTACAACTGATGCAAGATGAATAAAAGGAGTACCAACAACCACATCACAGTTAAGAGTTTTACCTTTTAGAGCTTCATTCAATTCTTTTGCAAACTCAACACCTTCCTGCAGGTTCTTATTCATTTTCCAGTTTCCTGCTACAATATTCTTTCTCATTTTATATATAATTTAGTAATTCAATATCCTGTACACAATCTTTACAAACTAATTAACCGCCTATCAATCTTATTTAGAATTATCAAAGGTACAAAAAAGAGTAGTGTAACAAGCAATAGTTTAGCTACATTGTCTCTTTTTGGATTCCTTTCGTGCAACATATCATTTGTCGGTTCGGGAACCTTACTATCGTCCCATTTATTTATTACATTACCATTTTTAATTAGAATCAGCCCTGGATTGGCACGAATCATAGTTTTAAGTGCTCTTTCATCTGCATGAGTAAAATGAATTCCTGTGGAGTGGATTTTTTCCCATTCTTCCACTTTGTCAGAGGATGAAGATGTAATCAAATAAAAGGAATAATTATTATTCTCTGCAAACTCATTCACCTTCTTAAATTTCTCAATATACTTTAAATTCATATTCTCTAAAGAATAAGAAACCATTAGAAAAGTATAGCCAGAATCTGAAAGCACCTGATCTGTAATATCAGCTCCATTTAAAGTAACCATAGCAAAATCCTCAATTGCAGGCTTTTCTCCTTCTACAACTACTCGAGTTTCCATATCAATAAATGTCCACGTCGGGTCATCCCATGGATAATCCTCCTCAGTAAACTCTTTCTCAACACCATCCTTACTATAAATAAATACAGTTTCAAGCACATCTGCTTTATCTGGATCAATATACATTTGTTTGGGAATATTAGATCCTATTTTATAAGGTCTGAAATCCAACACTGGTAGTTTATAAACATTATGCAATGCAAAAAGCACTCCAAAAAGTGCAACAAACAATGACACATAAATTGAGAAACGCGATGAATACAAAGGAGAAATGAACTTCCATTTAACAACAAGCAATAAAGCTCCCACAAGGAGTATTAGGTTCTTATAAAAAGTTTGCCAGTTACTTATAACTAAAGCATCGCCAAAACAACCACAATCTTCAACCGGATTTGTCAAAGCTACCCACAAAGTAAACGGGGTGAATATTATCATAAATAAAGCAAGCAGTAGGGTAACCGGTTTTCTATAAACCCCGAGCAAGAGTAATGCTCCAAGCATAAACTCGGCAACAACCATAATCACTGCAACTGTTAAAGCCAAAGGGAATAATTCCACAAGGTTCATTTCAATTAAATAATCCTCTATTTTATAAGTGAACCCCAGTGGATCTACTGCTTTAACAAATCCTGAAAACAGAAAAGTGCCACCCACTATAATTCTGGATAGCTCAACTAAAACTTTATCACTATTAATTCTATTGTCCATTCAGTTGTCTTCAGGAAAATGCAGCTTTATTAGCCCAAATAACGCATAATTAATCATATCCATGTAATTAGCATCTATTCCTTCTGAAGCTATTGTCAAGCCATCGTTACTTTCAATCTCTTTAGTTCTGTAAATTTTGGTAAGTATTAGGTCTGTATATGAGCTTACTCTCATGCTTCTCCAAGCCTCATCATAATCGTGATTCTTGGCATTCATGAGACTCACTGTAAACTTTAGGTACTTGTCATACATTTCAATCGCCTTATCAGTAGAAATGTCAACTGTATCAGAATACCCCAATTCAAGCTGAATAAGTCCTATTAAACCATAATTAACTATACCAATAAATTCAGAGAAAATACCCTCATCAACTTTACTCTCTTTCTTTATTTCTAAAGTGCGGATTCGCTTTGCTTTAATAAAAATTTGATCTGTAACTGATGTAGGGCGGAGTATACGCCACGAAGCACCATAATCCTGAAGTTTATCGGCAAACACTTTTTTACAAATTGCTGTAACTTCATCAAACTGCTTATTGGTAATATTCATTTTGGTTATAACTATTAACGTAAAACAACATAACAAAGATAACCAAAAAAAGGTACAAGTTTGCTCTCCTGTACCTTTTTTTGGTTATTGTATAAAATCTACTCTAAGAAATACGTAACGATCTACCTACACGTAAAGTAGTTCTTGAGTTAATATTATTTAGAGCACAAAGTTTGTTAACAGTTGTTCCATACTTTTTGGATATTGCACCCAATGTATCTCCCTTTTGGATTCTGTGATATTTCACTTCACCAGATACAAACTTATTAGATGAATCCAACTCCTTAGATGCAAGCTCACTACTTTGAGTACTTGTTGTAATAACAGCTCTACTGCTATTATTAGTCTTTCTGTAGCTTGAGTTGGTTACCATATATTCATCCTGATGAACAGTTTTGCTCGGAAAATCTATGATAAAGTTAGGGTTTATAGGCTTACCAAGAAAACGAGTTTCAAAATGTAGATGAGATCCAAAAGATCTGCCGGTATTTCCTGCTAATCCAATTGGTTGACCCGACTCTACAAAATCATTCTCTTCCACGAGAAACTTAGAAAGGTGTCCGTACACTGTTTCCAACCCATTCAAATGTCTTATTACAAGGTAATAGCCATAACCGCTACCTTCATAACGCTTAACTCTTATCTTACCATCAAATGCAGCATATATAGTATCACCCGTTTGAGCTTTAATGTCTATTCCGTAATGATACCGTCTACTTCCTCTTCTACCAAAGTTTGATGTCATTCTACCATCAACAGGCATTGTGAAGTTATCTAAATCTACTATAAATGTGTCCGGTGCATTTTTAAGACTGCCATACATATTTACGTATCTGTTTTCCCACATACCACCGTAAACATCGTCGGCAGGAATATCATCAGGATCGAAACTCTCCCTTTCTTCCGTTGCCTCATCTAAAACTGACAAGTCCAGTTTTAACTTAAGCCCGTCTGCAAACAAATCGGGCTTTTCGTTTAAAATTGAACTATGTACTTGTTTATATATAACGTCAGATCTGCTATTTCCCGGAGCCTCCTGAACTTTTTGAGAAAAAGAGTTGAGCGAAACAAACATTAGTGCCGCCGGTATTATAACTCTTGCTCTTTCAATTAAATTACATATCTCCATTGATACTTTTCTGATTAATATCAAATTTTTTATTGAACCATTTTTGTTTAGCAATTAATACTCATCGCCTGCATACACACTTCTGATGGTTAATTGCGGATAATTAAAGATTTCATCTGTGTTAAAAAAACGCTTTAATTCGATTTCAGCTGTCTCTGCTGAATCTGATGCGTGCACAATGTTCTCCTGAACACTAACACTAAAGTCACCTCTTATTGTTCCGGGGTCTGCTTCTCTACCATTTGTTACTCCCGTTACTTTTCGCACAACATTTACAACATCTACACCTTTCAGCGCCATAACAATAACAGGACTTGCCTGCATTGAGTCTTTTATTCGACTATAGTATGGCTTGTCAACTAAGTGAGAATAATGGATTTCAAGTTCATTATCAGTTAAGTTTAACATCTTCACACCTACAATCTGGAGGCCCTTCTTTTCGAATCTGGAAATCACTTCTCCCAGAATTCCTCGCTGTAAGGCAGAAGGTTTTAGAATTACTAATGTTACCTGCATCGACTTGATAAATTGTACTTATTGACTTTAATTATTACAGATTTTTTTCCTTAATGAAACCCAAAGTAAACTTTTTATTATTTGAACTCCAAATTATCCGCAAATAATTTGTGTTGAAAAAAACTAAAACAAAATACATCTTAATCTTATACACCTATATATCAACATATTACCCTCCATTATGTTGTAAAACATAAAATACACTTTAATCATCATTTGTTTACGGATATAATACTAAAGCAGTGATATTTAGTAAAAATGAAAATTATAATCTAATTAATGGTATTTCATATGGTTTTCTTTATCTTTGCGACACAATTTATACTATATGAGTAGGATTCAGGTCAATGCCATGAATCAAAATTTTAATAAAATGATGTCTAAACATAAGCTAATCAACAATATCTCAGGCTGGGTAGTGTTTGCAGTTTCGGCCACCGTTTATCTTTTAACCATTGAACCTACCGCAAGCTTTTGGGATTGCGGAGAATTTATAACATCAGCATACAAACTTGAGGTTGGGCACCCTCCCGGTGCACCTTTTTTCATGTTAGTGGGTAATTTCTTCACTCAACTGGCAAGTGACACTTCGCAAGTTGCTATGATGGTAAATATTATGTCGGCATTAATGAGTGCTTTCACAATATTATTTTTATTCTGGACTATAACTCATCTTACCAAAAAACTTATTCTCAAAGACAGTAACGACGAGCTCACTATTGGTAAAAACATCGTTATAATAGGTAGTGGATTAGTTGGTGCATTGGTCTATACTTTTTCTGATACATTTTGGTTCTCTGCTGTTGAAGGTGAGGTATACGCATTCTCTTCAATGTTAACCGCATTAGTTTTTTGGCTAATACTTAAGTGGGAAAATAATTCACAGAAACCTCATTCCGATAAATGGATCGTTTTAATTGCATACGTAATGGGTCTCTCTATTGGAGTACATCTACTAAATCTTTTGTGTATTCCCGCAATCGTTTTAGTATATTATTTCAAGAACAACGAAAAAGCCTCCTGGAAAGGAGTAATAAAAGCTTTACTTACATCGTTCGGACTAATAATTGTCCTTATGTGGGGAGTGATCCCGGGCTTTACTAAAGTGGGAGGATGGTTTGAACTACTCTTTGTAAATAGCTTAGACATGTCTTACAACTCCGGACTTTTCTTCTATCTTTCTATATTGGTTGTTACAATAGCGTGGGGATTATACGAAACAGTTTCTATCAAGGGTAAAATGTCAAGAGCAAAGACTGCTTTCTTTATCACTCTTGCACTTACCGGAGTGCTTTTTATAGGTGGCAGTACATGGCTTTGGATAATTTTAATAGGAGCAGGCGCCTATTTTGTATTCAAGAATAAAAAAATTACCAAAAGACTTATAAATCTTTCTATTTCATGTCTCATGGTAATCCTTGTGGGCTTTTCAGCATATGCACTTATTCCTATAAGATCTGCAGCAAACCCACCACTCGATTTGAATTCACCTGAAGACATTTTCTCTCTGGGAAGTTACCTAAACAGGGAACAGTATGGAGAAACCCCACTTATTCACGGAACCACTTTTGCTTCGCAGATTGCACGTAATGCCGATGGCAGTGCCACAACTGACGGAGAAAGAGTTTCATACAAACAAATTCTAAAGACATCACCTGAACAAAAGGATAGATACGAGAAAGTAACGTCACCCAGATATAAATATACAAACACAATGCTTCTGCCAAGAATGCATTCTAACCCCAATAATCCATCTTTCAGAAATCACATGATTGGATATGAACGTTGGGGAGGAGTAACCAACCAGAACACCAAGCCCACCCTATGGCAAAACATTAAATACATGTTTGGCTATCAGTTCAACTATATGTACTGGCGTTATTTTATGTGGAATTTCTCAGGAAGACAAAATGATTTGCAAGGCGATGGTGGTATGACAAAGGGTAACTGGATTACAGGCATTTCATTTATTGATGAACATGTTCTTGGTCTGGGACCTCAAAAAGATATTGCACCCGATATTGCAGACAATAAAGGAAGAAATAAATATTATATGTTGCCATTAATACTTGGCATCATAGGAATCCTGTATCAACTAAAACTTGAGGAGAGAGGCAAGAAAAGCTTTATTGTAGTATTTTTACTATTCTTCATGACAGGACTTGCCATAATCCTTTACCTCAACCAAACTTTTATGGAGCCAAGAGAAAGAGATTACGCCTACGCCGGCTCATTCTATGCATTTTCAATATGGGTTGGCATGGGTGTAGCTGGTATTGGTCTGTTTCTCAAAAAGTATATCAAAGACAGCAAATTGGCTTCAGCCATAGCTACAGTAGCTTGTCTTTTTGTTCCTATTCAAATGGCAACACAAAACTGGGATGATCACGATCGCTCAGGAAGAACACTTGCTCGAGATACCGGAATGAACTACTTAAGTAGTGTAGGTGAAAATGGAATATTGTTTACAAACGGA
>DATGMV010000173.1:0-3720 GCA_035307185.1 Fermentimonas sp.
AATGAATACTTATGATCCTGAAGGTGAACTTGTTGGTGAACCTGTAAATTATGCTCCCAGGGCATCATTCAATGAGAGCGGTAATTTTTCAGCACCAATATTTTACACTTTCCCTACTGAAAAGTTTGAAGTAGATATATATTATAATGGAGAATTAATTTATACCTGTGATAAGGATGCCGATGGCAACCCATTTGTTCCACAGATAGGAAGGACACTTAATATAATTATTATTTTCTCTTCTGAGCTTAACATTATAACCGAGGTAACTCCCTGGAATGTGGTATATCAGTATGTTGAATATAAATAAATTGGAAATTATGAGAAGCAAAAAATATTCATACTACTTGCAGGTTATTTTAGCACTATCACTGTTCATGACATCTTTCACGTCATGTCAATTTGAAGAGTTATCTGAAGATTGCAACAAGAAAGGCTTGATTATCCTGAACTTAGGACTTGATGGAATGAGTACACGTGCAGGTAATCTTTTTGAAGGTACAGGTTATGAAGTTGATGGAGTGATAAATAAAGTTCGCATTTTTGTATTTGTTGGTGAGGCACTTGAAATCAACAACTTGTATACTTCCGGAGAAGATCTGTTTACCAATCCATTTATACTAGAGGTCTCAACAGGTACAAAAGATATATATGTTGTGGCAAACGAAAGTGGTACTTTGGAAACAAGTCTTGCTAGTGTTTCTTCAAAGAGTGGACTTTTAGATTTAATGGCTGATGAAATTTCTAGCCCTCTATCTATACCATTATTAATGACAGGCAGTATAGAAGAAATAGAAGTAGTTGAAAATCCAACTTCAGAACAAAATAATCCCGAAATTACTTTAACTAGAGCTGCAGCAAAAATAAGCATGCAATTCAATAAAGCCGAAGGACTAACTGATAATATAAAAATCACCAAAGTTTCATTACTTAGCAACGCTTATTCATCAACGCTTTTCCCGGCAGCTACAGAGCCTACTGATCCTACTTTTGATACTGATACATACTGGGTTTTAGCTATGTCATTTTCAACACCAATTGATGTGACTACATCAACACCGGAGGTTGCTGATCTGAAAAACATCTACTTATATGAAAATCTGGGTAACAGCGCAGGAAATAAAGCAGTTGCCACCCAACTCGAAATAGAAGCACTTTACAATAATATTGAGACTAAATATCGTGTATACATAAACGAAGATATAGTTAATCCAACTGTTGTAACTCCAGGCAATCCAAATTCATCTGTAGTAGATATAAAAGATCACTATTACAATATCAAGCGAAATTATCACTATGAGTTGACAGGCACAATTTCAGGGTTAGGAGAGTATACAACTATTTCGGTGAAAGTGAAAATACTACCTTGGACAGTTCACGAATATGCAGTTCCATTAGAATAAACATGTAAAATACAGATATAAGATGAAAAAATATATAATAATTCCGATACTCTTATCACTGTTCATTTTTGTAGGCTGTGTAGAAGACTTGCCAACTACATCAATGGTTGAGATAGAACCGGGTAGTACATATCTGAGTTTACGATCAACTGAAATTACAGTTCCCGTTGCTGGAGGAGTTCCAGAGTCAATAACTCTCAAATCTTTACGAATACTTGTATTCAAAAAAGCAAGTGGACAAATAGTGACCAATCAGAAGTTTGATATTGAAACTGTAACTGCAGTAGAACAAACCGATGGTAGTTGGGTAGCCGATTTTTCCGACTTTGTAGCACCAACAAATCCCGGACAGAGTGTTGTATACGCTGTATTAAATGAAGATGTTTCAGAAGTATCGGGTCAATCACTAAAAACTTTTCTCGATGAAGTAACTACTCTTACCGGTATGCAGACACTGGTAAATACACCTCTTACATACATACCTCTGCGAGTGGTATATGACACTACTGGAAAGCCAATAGAGCCACCATTCGTAATGGTAGCCTATGACGAATTTGACATTCCTGCAAATCGACCAATTACCGACCCTTTCGAAGCCGATTTACGTGGATTGGGTGAAGACTCAAAAGGATTTGCAGTGGACAGAACCATGGCAAAAGTAACAATAAGCAGAGTGACGAGTGAACCTTATATGGGTTATGTTGGCACAACTGATAATGTAAAAACCAGCTATATCTTTATTTTGGAAATGGGATTGGTAAATGTACCTCAAACATATTTGTGGTCACCACCTGATTATTCAGATCCAACAAAGTATTATCAAGGAGTATATCAATCATTTCCTTTTGATATTCTACCTCAAGATACCAAATACTACAGTAGAGATTGGACAGGAGGAGATATTGAAGCTTCAGCAACAGCAAATGTAACATGGACTCAAACAGGCCAAACTGATAAAAGGATTTATAAGGTTCAAGATAATAATGGTGTTAATAGTTATTCAACAACTTTCAACCCTAACGTAACTTTCACAGGTACGTCACCTACAGGAAATCAAGGTAATTTTCCAACATTCATGCAAACCTATTTTGCAGATGGGGCTGGTACAGGATTTAATTTAGGTGATTTAGAGTTCACAAATACAAAAGTTACTCCTACAGTTACAGGTGCTTATTGGACTTTAGAAGAAGAGAATATTTCTTATTACATACCTGAAAATATTTTGCAAACAAAAACAAGTCCCACCAATTCAACTAAATTGCATGTAAAAGCTGCTATTGCATCAATTGAAATAGATGCAACGAATGTTGATTTTGATCAAGATTCTGTTAAATGGGTTATGAGTGGAAATCAGATTTTGTGGACTTATCCTTCTTCTACAGAATATACCAATTTAGTAACTGATGCATTTCACTTTTATTCTAAAAACAGATATGATGCTGAAGGTGGTGTTATTAAGCCTGAATATATTGATGTACTTGATCCGGGTAGCAGATACATCCACTTTTGGGATGGCTCAGTTTTTTGGAGGAAAGCAACCGGAACTGTATCTACTACTTTGGTAAATCCTGATTTCTCAAAAATTGATAATAGCAATTATAAACAAGATTTCTATCTCCCAATCAGGAACAATGTTTCGGTAGGGGACCCTGCAGATTACAATATCTACAGAAATAACGAATACAAATTCTCAGTTCATGTATTAGAACAATGGCCATTATCTGCACCTTCAGGTGCCCCTTCTCAATCATCAACAAGAAGTGCCTGGGAAGATCCCAACCAAAGTATGGTACTAAGAATCGTTCCGGAATAGAAGTCCAATTAAAAAGGTGTAGATCAAACAGAGATAGTATACTACTCCCCTTTCTTAGACTGGGTAATTAAAATAAAGAAATATGAAAGAAATATGAAAGAAATTGTTCATTCATCATCTGTGTTTATGAATATAGAGTCTTGCACACTTAGTTTTAAGGACGGCAAGAAGATGAGTATTTACAGTGATGCGAACAAGAGTTTAATTATAAATGTCACAGTTGATGAACCTAATATAACAGCGTTTAAAGAGTCTGTAATGAAGCATTTTAGAAGTTCAGATACATTGCCAGAACTTGCCGAAAAGTGTGGATATGCATGTACTAAGACTTTTAATCGCCACTTCGTAAAGCAGTTTAATGAAACTCCAAAGCAGTGGATGCTTAATATTAAGGAAGAAGAAATGATTCATTTGTTGGAACACACAAACACTAGTTATGAAATAATTAGTTCGCTATTGAAGTTTAAGAACATATCTCACTTCAATAATTTCTGCAAGAAAAGA
>DATGMV010000174.1:0-25185 GCA_035307185.1 Fermentimonas sp.
ACTCTTATTTTAGCAGTATTCCCCGAGCTTTACGCTATTATTGCACTTGCAGCTGCCTTCCTTATGGGTACTGCTGTTGCATAAGTAAATTCAATTTAATTTTTGCCGGTCGATACCGATATCTATCATAGATACCGGATCATCGATCGGTTCAATATGCGTAGCTACTGTTACTGGTTCATCGAACATATTTACAATAGTTTCTTCAACTTCATCGGCATAATCGTGCCCCTGTTTTACAGTCCATTTGCCCGGAACTAAAATATGTACTGAAATAAACTTTCTCTGTCCGGCTACTCGTGTCAATAAGGAATGGTATTCAATTTTACTGGTTTTCAATGAATCAAGGTAGCTGGTTATTTTCTCCAAGTCTTCTGATGGGATGGTAGCATCCATCAAACCACTAGCAGAACGACTAATGAGTTTGTATCCGGTAAAGATGATGTTTATTGCGACCAAAATTGCAATAATCGGGTCTATTATCAATAAACCGGTAAACTTTACAATAATAATCCCGGCAATTACTCCTACTGAAGTCCACACGTCTGTCATCAGATGTTTTCCATCAGCTTCCAAAACTACAGATTTTCTTTTTTTACCATTTTTTATTAGGATCTGCCCCACTAACAGGTTCACTAAAGAAGCCAATAGTGAAAACAACAAACCTGTATTGATGTTTTCTAGTGGTTTTGGATCGATAATTCGAGGTATTGCTGACCAGATAATGCTTAAAGCGGCTACTAGAATTAATGCACCTTCAACCGCACTTGAAAAATACTCTGCTTTGCTATGACCAAACTTATGTCCATCATCTGCCGGACGTTGAGATACATTAAGAATAATCAAAGCAAATATTGCAGCAAACAGGTTAACGAACGACTCTAATGCATCCGACAAGAAACCCATTGAATCTGTTATGTAGTATGCATAAAATTTTAGAAGAATGGTTACTATAGCGGCAGCAATAGATAAAAATAAAAATTTCTGGAGCGAACTTTGACTTCTCTTAGCCATGAACTGAGATTTTAATTATTTAATCAAATAGCAATTTATTTAATTGACAAATTTAATCATTTTAACCCGTTAAACTTTTTATAAAACAGTAATTATTTTAAATCTTATACTTTGCTATTTTGAGTTTTGTTTTAAATAAAAATCACGATAACAGTATAGACTTCAAAATTTTCTGAAATAATCCTTTTTCATTATCTTTGTGTTATATAATTGGAATTACAAAATATCACATACCATCAATTTGTTATATTAAATAAAAATAGAAATTGATTGATGGAAATAAACCAAATCATAGAACAACATGTTTGAAAATTTAAGTGACAGACTAGAAAGGTCGTTTAAGATATTAAAAGGTCAGGGTAAAATAACCGAAATCAATGTTGCTGAAACACTCAAGGAAGTTAGACGCGCCCTACTTGATGCCGACGTAAACTACAAAACAGCTAAGGAGTTCACTGAGAAGGTAAAGGAAAAAGCATTAGGTCAGGATGTTCTTAATGCTGTGAAGCCTGAGCAGATGATGGTGAAAATAGTACACGATGAGCTTGCAATACTCATGGGTGGCACAGCATCAGATATCGAAATAAATGGTAATCCAGCTGTCATTTTAATGTCAGGTCTGCAGGGGTCAGGTAAGACCACTTTCTCGGGGAAGCTTGCCAATATGCTTAAAAGCAAACGTGGAAAAAGTCCACTTCTTGTTGCCGGTGACGTATATCGACCTGCTGCCATTGAACAGTTGAAAGTATTGGGTGAACAGATAGGTGTTCCGGTATATTCAGAGGAGGATAACAAGAATCCTGTCAAGATTGCTAAAAATGCAATTCAATATGCACGCCAGCATGGACGAAATCTGGTGATAATTGACACTGCGGGACGTTTGGCAATAGATGAGCAGATGATGGATGAAATCGAATCTATCAAGAATGCTGTTAATCCTCAGGAGATTTTGTTTGTTGTCGATGCAATGACTGGTCAGGATGCTGTAAATACAGCTAAGGAATTTAATGAACGTCTTAATTTTAATGGAGTTGTACTTACAAAACTGGATGGCGACACTCGTGGTGGTGCTGCACTTTCTATTCGTTCAGTAGTAGATAAGCCCATTAAATTTGTTGGGACAGGTGAAAAGCTTGACGCAATTGATGTTTTCCATCCTGAACGTATGGCAGATCGTATTCTTGGCATGGGAGACGTGGTTACACTCGTTGAAAAGGCACAAGAACAATACAACGAAGAAGAGGCGCGACGTCTGCAGAAAAAGATTGCTAAGAATCAGTTTGATTTTAATGATTTCATTAGTCAAATACAACAGATAAAAAAGATGGGGAATCTCAAAGATTTGGCCTCAATGATTCCCGGTGTTGGTAAACAAATTAAGGATCTTGATTTTGATGATGATGCATTTAAAGGCATTGAAGCAATTATCCGCTCTATGACTCCTCAGGAACGTTCGAATCCTGAGATAATAAACGGAAGTCGCCGTGCGCGTATAGCCAAAGGAAGCGGCACTGATGTTCAAGAGGTTAACAGGCTTATTAAACAATTTGATGAAACTCGCAAAATGATGCGTAAGATGACTTCAGGTGGCGGAAGGCAAGCCTTGAAAAATATGCGCAGAAGATAACAGTTATTCTTTATTATCAGAAATATGAACTTAATAGACGGAAAAGCTGTTTCAGCACAGATAAAAATTGAAATTGCCGAAGAGGTAAAACAAATAAAAGCTTCAGGTGGTAAAACACCTCATCTTGCCGCAGTTTTAGTTGGCCATGATGGAGGTAGTGAAACTTATGTTGCTAACAAAGTTAAAGCTTGCGAGCAGGTAGGATTTAAATCAACACTTATCCGCTATGAAGACGATGTGACTGAGGAAGAGCTACTAAAATGTGTAAATCGGCTAAACAAGGATACTGATATAGATGGTTTCATAGTTCAGCTACCCCTACCTAATCATATATCTGAAATTAAAATAACAGAAGCTATAGATTACCGCAAAGATGTGGATGGCTTCCATCCTGTTAATGTTGGTCGTATGTCTCTTGGAATGCCCTGTTTCCTTTCTGCTACTCCATCAGGAATATTGGAACTGCTTAAAAGGTATAATATAGAAACAAAAGGAAAGCATTGCGTGGTATTGGGAAGAAGTAATATAGTCGGGAAGCCTGTTTCAATGCTTATGATGCAAAAAGTTTATCCGGGCGATTGCACTGTAACTGTTTGCCATAGCAGAACCAATAATATAAAAGAAATATGTCTTCAAGCAGATATAATTATTGCTGCACTGGGAGTTCCAGAATTTCTCACAGGCGACATGGTTAAAGAGGGATCGGTTGTTATTGATGTAGGTACAACAAGAGTACCGAGTAATAAAACTAAATCAGGATTTAAGCTTAAAGGTGACGTTAAGTTTGATGAAGTTGCGCCAAAGTGTTCTTATATTACTCCAGTTCCAGGGGGAGTTGGTCCTATGACGATTGTTTCATTACTGAAAAACACACTTTTGGCAGGTAAAAAGGAAATTTACCCTCCTTCTATTTAAGATAGAAAAAGAAAGAAATTTTGAGTAATATTTATTTGATTTTGCAGATTTGGCAGGAACTAACGCTTTTCTGCTTTAATTAGCAAAATGCCAATTACTGTCCAGAATAGTTCTCTCATTCTCTTGGATATGCTCACAAAAACTCCATAAGCCACAGGTATTGAAAGAATGCCATAAATAATAACAAATCCTCCTTCACGTGTACCCATCTGCATTGGCATAAAGAAAAACAAATTTGAAATGAGTGACTGAATTGATTCTATTAGAACACTCTGAACAAAGGTAATAGGAATATTGATTGCTTTCATCATTAGAATAATCTCGACACATATAAGAATACGTGCAATAAATTCAATGAGCAATGAAGCAATAAAGTCTTTTTTTCTGTTATTAAATAGATCAGCTATCAATACATCCATCTGACTGATCTTGTCCTGATGTTGTCTTTTGTATATTTTAATTTTTTTTCCAATAAAAGGGAGTCTGCTTGATATGATTAATGCCCTGTTAACGCCCCCTTTAGTGTAGATCCTATATGCCCATAGAAGTAATAAAAAGGCAGTACCACCTGATATAATTAATCCTATTTCTATTGAATCTGAAATTACAGGTACCAAAAAAAATAACATAGGTATAGTTACCACCCAAAAAATAAAATGAGAAACGAAGTGCATCATTGTAGCTAACAAAACAGATGAGGTAGCTTTCTGTATTCCTATATCCTGCTTAAGTTCGATAATCTTATAAGGTTCACCTCCCATTAACCCGAATGGAGTAATATAATTAATTGCAAAGCCGCTAACCGTGAGCTTAAAAAGTCTGATAAAGCTTACATTTTTGGTTTCAGGAGTACCATTATAGGGGGTAAAACAAAACGTACATTATTAATTAAGTAGGTTAATATTTATAAGATAATACAGGATTAGCTTTGAGTGGATATTTACATAAAAGAGATTCTAAAACAATTTGTACAAACACTTTAATTTGCTTTAATAACGCTTCAATTAAAACTGTCAAACTACAGTAATCCATAGAACAAACTTAAATTCAACTTAAGAAAGATACCGGATACACCCTGTAAAAGGTTATAAATAGATGCAAACAGCTTTTAAAGCCATTAAGGACAAAGGTAATTAAATATCATTTAAACGAGTCTTAAAGGCTCGTTTTTTTATTTTCTGAAAACAGGAATAACAGACAAAAAAAGCAATTAAATGATATTGGGGGTTACAATGGGGGGCAATATGGGGGGCAAAAACAGTGTAATAAACGAGCGTATAATAACCCTATAAGTACGGTAAAAAAGGCAAAAAAGAGAAGAAAACACATTGAACGACCCCTATAAAGCAGTAAAGTAATAGAATGATAAAGTGTTATCTATTTGTGTATTAGAAATATAGACGTATATTTGTAATAATAAAGTTGGATTTAAGACTTTAATACTGACAATTTAATTGAATAACAGTTCTGATAATTTATTTAAATGATATGAATAAGAAAAATCAACAGTTTCAGTTAAATGAACAAAAAGATCATCAAGTGTATTCCATTTTCGAGAATCCCCGAAATGAAGAATTATCTTCCAAAGATTTGGATTCTCTAAAAATAGAGGCAGCATCTTCACAGCAAGTGCATTGTAATGATCTCGATAGTATTTTGGCTCAGACAAAAAAGGGAGCCAAGCTGATAACCATCCCGGATGATTTATTTGATCAACCAATAGCTGATTATTTGTCAGGTATCCATTAAAACATTTAAGGAAACTATTATAATTAAGCAATTTATTTATATCGCTAGATTGGTTCCATTGATCACCAATTAGTTTAAGATTATATAAAGAAGATAATTGACAAATAGTTTCTTCAAACCATATTAATCCCTTAATTTCAGGCTGCATAGATCCATCTATTAAATGGTGGCAATATTCATGTGAAAACTCAAACACCCAGTTGGTCAAATAGTCTCCTTTTGCTGAAATAAGTATAATGCTAGCCTGATTATAAAAGGAAATGCATTTAGGAGTGCCTTCATCATAATTTATATAGCACGGTTTACCGCTAAAAGGTTCAATATTAAGAGCTGTAGCAAAATTTGTTATAACAGTTTTAAGTAGTTCATGAATATACTCCTTTCGATAGTTTTTAAACAAAGGATTATCTGTTATATATAAATTAGGAGCAATCTTATGTAGATTCATTATCTAATTATTCTAATCTAATAACTCCGGCAACAATAGCAATTCCTGTAATTTCAGATTTTGGTATTTCAAATGGCGGAAAGTCTTTATTATCAGAAATAGCTAAGATATGTGTATTATCAGATCCTTCTTTAATTCTTTTGACAAGAATTCCTTGTTCTTTAGTGGCTATAACATGACATCTATTCCATTGAATGAATTTACTTTCACGTAAAATGGTACAAGCGATAATATCACCGGAGCTATATTTGGGATACATTGAAGATCCTGTGATCTCTATCATGAAATCGATCTTACGAAGTTTAAATTTGGGAACAATGTAATAATCCTTCACATCTGATTCGCCAATGGCAAAATCATCATTACCGAAACCTGCAACAGTCATTTGCGTGACTAGAGGGATTGGTTTTCCATAAGATTTATCGAAATTAGTTAAATCTATTTTTTTAGCAGTGTGTTTTAGCATAGATCCGCTTCCTGTTAATATCCAACTGGCGCTATACAGGGGATAATTTTCAACTATGCTGGCAACCCACTTCGCTTGTATATCTGTATTGTTTTTCAAAGCACGTGATAAAACACCCTTACTGGCCCCTATTTGTCTCTCAAGAGCAGTAATTGTTATGCTTTCATTTTCAGTAATATCTGATATGCGTTTTAAAATACCATCCATTTAGTTGAAAATTATCACTTTTTATTTTGATAGTTGAAAATTATCTTCTATATTTGCAACAGTTTCAAATTGAATATTGCCGTAAAGGTATAGAAATATTTTAAATACAACAAAATGAATAAAATTATTATCAAAGTTGACTATTCAGTACGAAAAGAGATTATGCAAATATTGAATGTGTCATATCCAACTATCAGACGTGCTCTCAATAACGAAACTAATACTGAAGTAGCAAAAAAAATACGACAAGTTGCACTTGCAAAAGGCGGCACAGAATTAAAAAAAGCATAATCATGAAATCAAAATTAATCTTAATCAATTGGATGCTCTCTTTTATAGGATTGAGCATTGACACTGAAAAAAGCAGTTTAGTTGCAGTAATGATCATGTTCTTATGGTTCATAATCTCTTCTTTAATTTTAATTAGCGCAGAAAAGCGCGGAATTTTTAATCAAGTAAAAAAGTAAATCAAATGGAAGCAGAATCTAAAAAAGAAAGCGTGTTTATGCAAATGCATAACGGACTTAGACCAAATGAAGGTAGTTTTTCAAAAGGTCTGCAAGAATTATTTTATAAAGCAGACATGAGTAACAAGCGTAAACTCGTACGGGCTTTTCCTGAGTTTTTTGGAGATAGCGTACCTGAATTTGGAATTCATTAAACTCTAACTATGGGATTTCCTGACCGGCAGACACCGGGGTTCAAGTCCCCGGCAGGAGCAAAAAAACAAGCATTAAAGATGGAATATTACAATAATATACTTTGTGTTGAGGCAGGCTGGCTTGTTGACAATGGCATAATGGCTATTCACCAATACAAATATCTGTCTAAATCAAAGCAGATCAATATTGTTCGTAGAGCCTGTAAAAATACCCCGGCGCTTGTTGCTTATGATAGTATTCCACGCCGATTTAAGCCTGCAATTAAAGAAGCTTTAGGATGTGATCCTGCAGAAGCAGCAAAAGTTTCACAGTTAGAGACAAGAATAGAGCATGATGCTGAAATAAGCAAAATATATGAAGAGTTCACACTCCCTGATGGCAGACGTTTACCTGAGAAAACACGACTTGAATACTACTCAAATGCTATTGTGTTAAATGGCATTGAAAAGTTATTAAGTGATAAAGCAAGTTATAGAAAAGCGAGATCTGGACGTGTGTCTCATAATTGGGATGATATTTCAGACGGTGTTCAAGAATTAGACAGGACAAAATACCCTCATACATTACCGGCAAACACACGAAGATTGAGAGATAGGTTTAATAGATATATAAAAGAAGGGCCTGAAAGCTTGATCCATAAGAACTATATGAATAAGAATAGTGCAAAAGTTGATGACGAAATAAAAGAAAGCTACATCACTGAACTTATTGCAGCTCCTAACAATCTCGATAACGAGCAAATTGCAAGATTATACAATACAATTGCCGGTCAATTAGGTTGGAAGATGATCACCGGATCTGCTGTTGCAGTGTGGAGAGACAAATTAGATCTTACAACTTATGCAGGTAGACGCGGAGCATCTGCATTCTCAAATAAAAAGGCTATGCAAGCCAAGAGAAAAGCACCTTCAGCGCCTATGTTATATTGGACACTTGATGGCTGGGATGCAGAATTATTATACCAAAAATCAGACAATGGAACTACAACATATCATCACAGGCCTACAGTAGTCATTGTCCTTGACGCATGTTTGAAATATCCTATTGGATTCGCAGTTGGGACTCATGAGACACCTGAGCTTATACAAGAAGCATTGAGGAATGCCGCAAAGCACACAGTTAAATTATTTGGAAGTATGCAAAGAGTTCACCAATTGCAGAGTGATAGATATGCTGTTAAGAAGATGACTCCCTACTATGAAGCGTTGGCAGACAAATTCACACCTGCTAAAGCACGTAATGCAAAATCTAAAATTATTGAACCCTATTTTGGGGAAATAAATAAAAAATATTGCCAGGTACAAGCGAATTGGTCAGGTTTCGGCATTACAAGCAACCCTGAAAAACAGCCAAACAATGAATATCTGAATAAATACAAACAATTTTTTCCTGATTTCGAAGGTGTATGCAAGCAGATAGAAATGATAATAGAGCGTGAACGTGCAGCAAAGATTGAGAGATATATGGAGTTGTGGGATAACATGGATAATAAGAAGAAAATATCTATGTCTCTCGAATCATATCTACTTCAATTTGGCGAAACAACAGGTTTTAAGAATCTATTACAAGGCAGTGGTCTGCATCCTACAATTAAAGGGCAAAAACGAACATACGACTGCTTTGATATTTCATTCCGCGATCATTCAGCTACGAAATGGAAAGTAATGTATGACCCTGAGGATCTAACACACGTATTAGCAGTTAATGATGACGGATCTCTGCAATATATACTTGAAGAAAAATACATACAGCCAATGGCTTTGGCGGACAGAAAAGAAGGAGATAGTGATCAGTTACAGCGAATTCGTGAATACAACAGAGAGCTTGAAAGTGAAGTAATTGAGCGCAGGACTATCAGCGGTAATACTGTGAGAGATCATATGCACGAAACAGGACTTATTGAGAATGAAACTCTTAAACGCTTATTGCTCACAGATAGTCATGGTCAGCATAAGAATCAAAAGAGTATTGCCAGGACAGGCAAAATGTTGCCGGTAGTTGAAATTGAAGCTACTGAGATTGAAGATGAAGAGCAAAGCTATTTCGATAGATATTAATCATAATCATAAAAAAGTAAGACATGAAAAAGAAAACATTGAACAAAGAGGGAATCGTAAAAAAGCTTCGTGAATATTGCGAAAGGTACGAAAGTCAAAACAAAGCTGCTGCTTCATTAAAGGATGTCAGCTCTGCAACTGTATCTCAAATGTTGAATAATAACTGGCGTTTGATTAAAGATGAAATGTGGAGAAATGTAGCAGCTCAAATAGGTTACAATGATGCAGGTTGGAACGCTGTATCAACATCCAATTTTGCAGATCTAACTTACATGTATAAAGATGCCCAGGAGAATAGCCTGGTAATGGCAATTACAGGTGATGCAGGAACTGGAAAAACATTTGCAGCAAAGCACTATGCTGAAAACAACAGACGTGCTCATTTATTGCGTTGCAGTGAATATTGGAATAAACGTCAATTCCTGGCAGAACTCTTAAAAGTGATGGGGCGTGATTTTGCAGGCGGTCCGGTTGGTGACATGATGGGTGAAGTTGTATCAGAGTTGAAGAAACAAGAAAACCCATTGCTAATTTTAGATGAATCAGACAAGCTTAGTGACAGTGTATTGTATTTTTTCATCACTCTGTATAATGAGCTTGAAGATGAATGCGGAATAGTTTTACAAGCAACTAATCATCTCGAAAAAAGACTACGTAGGGGTATAAGGCTTAATAAGAAAGGCTATAATGAAATTTGGAGTAGAGTTGGCAGAAAATGTATCGAATTAAAAGGTGTAAGCGCAGATGATATAGCCTCTATTTGTATTGCAAATGGAGTTGGACAGCCAAAAATCGTAGATAGAATTATTGATGATAGTGATAGTGATCTTAGAAGAGTAAAGCGCAAAATTCACGCAGCAACGAAAAGTATTTAAATAGTATTAAAAAGGAGTTTAAACGATGGCTAAAAGAGTAATTACCATACAAGATTTGATAAGCGCTAATGTTCCGAAAGTGGAGTTTAGCGGTGAATTCAGAGAGGCTTTCGGCACTCCGGAAGCTAGGGGTGTATGGTATGTTTTTGGACGCTCAGGAAGCGGCAAAACAACGTTTACCCTTGAATTGATGAAAGAGCTGTCTTATACAGGAAAAGTCCTATTTGTAAGTTATGAAGAGGGTGCTGTAAGTCAATCATTACAGGTCGTTGCGAAAAGGATAGGATTACTTGAAAGGCAGGGTTATATATATATATGTGAAGATAGGCTTGATGATTTGAGGGAGAGGCTGAATAAGAGGAATAGCTATAGATATATAGTTATTGACAGCCTTGAGCACTCTGAGTTCACAAATGTAAAGCAAATTCAACACCTTGCTAATGACTTTCCTAGCAAACTGTTCATTTTTATTGGTCAGGCTACAGGCAATAGACCACGAACTGAACTGGGAGAAAGTGTTCTGTTTCTTGCTAAACAGAAAATATACATTGAAGGTTACCGCGCTTTTAGTCGTGGTCGTTCAATGGGAGAAAAAGAATTTTATACGATCTGGGACAAAGGCTCAGAAAAATATTGGGATTATAAATAATTATGATTGATACACTAATGGATAAGCAACAGAAACTGCTACTAAAGAAATTTCACACACTATGTGGAAAGGCAGGAATTGCTGAAGATCATAAAAGAGCGATGTATGCCGCTTTTGGTGTAACGAGTTCACGTGATCTGTCTGCTCGCGACCTGTTGGACCTATGTGATAAAATTGACCGGCAAATGAAACCGGATGCAGACGAGTTGGATAAATGGCGTAAGCGTTTGATAGCTTCAATATTCGCTTGGCGTAAGGCTATGAGTTCTGAAACATCTATGATTGAAGTTAAAGCTATAGCATGCAGAGCGTCTAATGCAAAGTATTTTAACTCTATCCCACTCGAAAGGCTTCGATCTTTATACTATGCTTTTACAAAGAAAGCAAAGGATCTAGACTTCGTTGAACAGCTCACAATAGAAGAACTGAACTATATTACTCATGTAAACTAATACTTAAAAGGGAGTGTCATGGCATATTGCAAAAGATTTTTTTATAAAAGAGTATGGGAAGCACAAATATTAGTTAGACGCTTGCAAAAAGAGCATCCTGGCCTCCCACAGACTGAGATATACCGTCAACATATCAAGAATGAATTTCACATAAGTAAATCTACATTCGATCGATGGATGGGTATTCCTGCAGCACGTGAATTAGAAAAAATTGAAAAGAAAGGAGAGGATTTATGACACAAAGAACTATGAGTACAGCGCAAAATACATTATTTCCTGAACTCAATGTGGTCAGAAATAAAAAACGGCAAAGAAGAGATCCTTTCGGTCGTTACGATACTCAGGATCGCTTCGAATCTTATGAGAAGAAAATAGCAAGGCAGAGAGAAACTATTAAGTATATACTCAGCGTAATGGGGTCACATGCTAATGCAATTAGGAAACGTGATCTAAGAATAATAGAGTTAGAGTTCCAGTTAAGTCAGAGAAATAAAATTGAATAATCTTACATATTAACTAAATGAATAAATAAACAATTATGGCAAAAAGAACAAAAAAAGTAATCCTTAGTGGAGTAACAAGTGAGCAAATGGAATCAGCATTTTCAGAATATGCAACTGTAGACGCTAAGTTGGCAAAAATAAATGCAACAATGGACGAACAGATTACGCGTATACGTGAAAAGTATTCAGATGAAATTACCAGGTTGTCTGAAATTAGAGATAAGAGTTTTGAAGTGGTACAAACGTACGCTCAAGAAAACAGAGATATAATTTTCTCAAAGAAAAAATCTCTTGACGCAGCTCATGGTACATTTGGGTTTAGAACAGGCACTCCAAAATTAAAGACTTTGAGAGGCTTTACCTGGGCATCCGCTGAAAAACTTATCGCAGCTTTTCTACCTGATTATATCAGGACAAAATCTGAACCGGCAAAAGACAAACTTTTAGCTGATCGTGATAAAAAGGAAGTTGCATCTAAGCTTGAAGAGTGCGGACTTCAAATTGTGCAAGACGAAACTTTTTACATTGAGTTGAAAAAAGAAGAGCAGGAGGCAGTATGAGAAAACAACCGGAATATACTTTTGAACGTGACGCTACTATCTGGGCAGTAATTAAGTGGCGTAAATCAGATACAGGTGAAGGATATATTGGAGAAAAAGTATCCTCTCATGTATTTAAAGTAGATGCACGCAAAGAAGTGTACCGGTTAAATGGATGGAAAGATTTGAGACTTGATTTTGCATACAACTGGAATAAGAAACTAAACGGCAAAGCGTTCACTTCTATCAGACTTTGGAATGAAAACAAGTATCAGGTTGGCAATGTGTATGACATTTGGCTGGGTAATACTAAGAAGGGTATTGCCAGCCTTGTATCTCTGAAAAGAATCCGTATAGATCAAATTAATGATCATATAGCTCTCCTGGATACCGGATATAGATCAGCTGAATGTCAAGATATGATTAAGAAGATGTATAAGAATAAGCGAATAAACTGGGAGTCTCAGTATTTAGCTTACTGCCTATTCATGTATGAAGAGAATAATAATGACTTGTTTAACAAAAGATAAATGGAAATAAAGATAATATTTGGGCTTCTGACAATCATTGTGTCGTTGCTACTGGTTGTAATAATTTTAGAATTGAAAGAAGGTGAAAACGATTGAGATAATAAATGAGATAGCATCAAGATGCAATGTGAGTGTCGCAGAATTGCTTGACAGAACTAAAACAAGAAAAGTTTCTCTTGTTCGTAATATTTGCTATTTATCATTAAGGAAAAACAAAGGTCTGACTTACAGGGAGCTCGGCAATATATTTGGCAGATCGACCTCTACTATCATTACTGCAGTCCAGTGTGTTAATGGATATATTGACACAAATGATAAAGAAACAGTTGAACTGTATAACAGAGTAAAAGATATATATTGATATGGTGATAGCAGTTGACTTTGACGGAACAATTGTAAAGGACAGATACCCTTTGATTGGTGAACCTGTACCCGGAGCTACAGAAACTTTAAAAAAGCTTCGTAAAGAGGGCTATCAGATAATACTATGGACGTGCAGAACCGGGAAGCATTTAGCTGAAGCTGTAAAATATTGTGCTGAAAATGGCATTCGCTTTGATGCAATAAATCAGAATCTGAGATATAGAACGGTGTATTACAAAGGTAGTGATCCACGTAAAGTCGGTGCAGATCTATATATAGATGATCGCGGTATTGGGGGACTACCTGACTGGGAAGATATATATGAATTAATTCATAAAAGATTGCCTGACAGTCAGGATATGATAGACCTTGAGTGGGGATTCAAGAGATAACTTTTTTTTCGTGCAACTTTTTTATTAAGATTACGACTGCTTCTGTTTGTGAAAATAGGAGCAGTATTTTACCCTAAAATGTGTATATTTGTAAAAATGATTTAAAATAAGATTTATGAACAGATTAATTATTTTATTGGTAGGTGTATTAGTACTGTCAGGTTGCAGTACTGAAACTGAAGTGATTGAAAAGGTAACTGTAGATGAAAATTATTCCGTAGAGCAAATCAATATGTTTAAATATCTACAAGGAGAATGGCATCAAAGAACAATTTTCATGAATACTGTATTTGAAGGCAATTTTATAACATTTAAAGAAAATTATTCAGAGGTAAAAGATTTGTCTGCATTCAGAGCACATGGAGAAGGTTCACTTAGATCAAAAGAAGGTGAATGGTTGCTTGATTTTTTTTATTTCATTTCAAAAAATGGCTTGAAGATAGAATTATATGAGAAAAAAGAAGAATATAAAATCAAAGAGTCTCCACTTTATGAATATGGTATTATCATAATAAATAATGAAACATTTAAATTCAACTTTACATCATCTTTAGGATATCACGAAGAAACATATTATAAAGTCAAATAAAATAAGAAAAGCGGGTCACCCCGCTTTTCTTATTGTTCTGCAGTTTGATCTTCAAATTCAACATTGAATTCTATAAAGTATATAAACAGCCCATACAGGCTGTTTTCTTTGTCCTGTCGAACTCTTGTTAATGGTTCGAAATGTATTGTCGCAAAGCCCTGAAGAGCGCTGTAAACGTCTGCAATAATATCATAAGGCTGCAGTGATTTATTCCTGACTGTGTCGGGTGCTGAAGCTTCTGTTCTCATTTGCTGATCAAAAGCTAGTCTTATTCTTATTCTACCGGTGCAATCCTGAACATTATCAGTTATATCACTGGCTCCTGAAATAGATATGCTAATTAAGGCGCATGGAAATGCTACTGCAGGCCTTTCAGGAGATTCCAGCTGACCGGTATCAAAATCAATCCATTTTATAGCCGGGACCTTTTCTTTCAACCTTGATAAAATATCATTATAAATAGTTTTCATAGACTGTTTAATTAGTTTTTAAAATGCGTATAAATTCACTTTTAATCTTATTCTTGATGTTAGTCACCATTACAGCTGAGTTTCCGATAAATCTGCGTTGTGGCATTTGAAATTCTTTCTTACCATAAATTTTTGCTCTACCTCCATAGTTATGTATACTTGCATAAGGTTTGTCACTTGAGATGCGAACACCTTTATCAATCCTTTTATAAGTGATAGCATTTTGAAGCTCACGAGTTTCACCGGTAAGAATTTTAGCTGTAGTTCTTGCAGCAGAAAATTTGCCTGTTTGTCCGCTGTGACCATACCATTTGGAGTCGGAATCACGTCTTACAACATCTTTCCATGGATTCAGAACTTCGTCAGTGAAGCCTTCATCATGAAAAGATTGCCTATAGTGATTTGTAGCTTCAACACCCAAGATATCTTTGATTTTATCTCCAGCGACAAAATCTCTAACCTGGGCCATCTTAGCCGGAAATCTTTTAGCAAAGTCATGTATATCCATTACTTTTTCTCTTTCTCATTCATTTCATCAAGCACTTCCTTGAATAGATCTAGTGCAATCACTTCAACTTTCTTTCGGTCCTCTTTCTTAGTTTCCTTGAAATAAGAAGTTTCTTCTATCTTAATGAATTCAGCTGTTTCTCCTGGATTATTCTGAAAGATAGGATTTGCATCTCCTTCAGGGACCTCAGTGACATCTTTGTCAGTCTGCTTCACACTGCAAGAACAATTCCAGTCAGAAGGCGGCATGTGAGTTTGCCACCAAGGATGATCAATCGGTAAAATAGTGCCAACCCATTCAAGATGCAACTCCCTGGGATGCGAGGCTGTTGTTTTAATATACTCCAAATTGGGGTATATGTCTTTAGCTTCTTGCATTTTGATATAGTTTGCAGCGCTTCTTGCAGCTTTTACTGCAGTATTATACTCAGTCTGAAGCCACACCTCATTGTAATCTTTTGAGACCTGTAAAGCAAGCTTTCTGAACTTCCTGAATGAAATAAGTTCACCCTTATCATCAGTTAGCAGTTTTATTATGTCTTCAGTCTGCTTATGATTCTTGAATGCAGAAAATACAGCATTGTTTTTTCTGAATTCATTGATGAACTCTTTGTTTGTTTTCCCAAATTCAGGACCAAACTCTTCATCAATACCAGTGTTAATTGCAGTATTGGTGATGGTGAATAGTGGCTTTGAAACTATTGGCTGTTCTATTTCATTTTTGGCATTGTCGTAAACCTCATTCAATGCTTCCTGAAATAGTTTCTCTAGATCTATTCCATACTTGTTATTATCTGCGAGATTCCTGGTACCGGTAAGCATCTCCTTTAATTTATTAATGAAGCTTTTATTGCCCCGCTCCTTTGTCGGGGCGTCTGCGAAAAAATCACCAAGCTTTTTTTTAGGTTTGTCTTCTGCAGGCTGTTCTTCTACTTCAGGTTGTTTTTCCTCAGTCACCTTTTCTTGTTTACTTCCTGCAACTGGTTCTTCACCAGTAGGAGCCGGGATGCTATATTTATCATAAAGATATGACTGAGGAATAGGCAAAATCTTTGAAAGTGAAATGATTTCAGATACTTTTAGTTGCTCTGAAGCTTCAGGAAAAATAAATTTACCTCCTTTTACAGGCAATCCATATCTTTCAAATAAAGGCAGAACATATTGATTCAGAACACGCTGAACATAGCGCATATCAGCACGGTTCTTACTGCCTTCTACTTTCTGATGAACTTCACCAAGACTTCGCGCACCTTTATCACCCTGAATGGTTGTAAGCGTCTGCCCAAGCATTGTAATTAACAGCTCTTCATTACATGCTTTCCTGAAGTCTCCATAACTTGCACTTGATGATCCTGAGCCTGTATTGTTCACTGTCTCAACTTCAGATTCTTTTGGAATGACAATGTATGGAGCTGATCCTGCCTGCGCAAGTGCCTGTTCGAGTATTCGCCTTGTACCTTCATCCTGCATTGAGTATTTGCCTACTCTTTGAGGCATTCCAAAGATCTCAAGCCATTGTGCCCAATCGCCAAAACCGCCGCGTTTCCAGATGACGTATGGAGCTGTTTTCATGAATAGTCCATATTTCCGGTGTTCACCTAAAATTAGAATGTGATCATCATCTTTATAGGCTATTCCACTTTCGTCACTTTCATTTATTAGAATAGATCTATTGACCAGGTTGATGTGTTTCTTTGGGATCTCATATACTTTCAGTCCATCACTGAAATCAAACTCTATACCTGTACGTCCCCATCCAATAGTGTCCATTATGAGATTTAAGAGGCGTTCGAACTCTAATGTGTCAATTATATTCATCATTTCATCATTAAGCTCACCTATATTATTCTGAAATGTGAGTTCAGAGTTCGTGACCGCATCTTTACGTTTTGAGAAGGCGTCTGAAAGATATCCATCTATGAGCAGATCTTCAAACATGTCAAAGAGTCTTTTCACTCTACCGGCATCAGCGCTGATAAGTGCATTACGCCATTCACCCACGTCAAATACTTTACGCTGTGGTGACTTAATTACGATTTGAGAGATAACCGTTTTATTTTCTTTTTTTTGTTGCTTTGCCATGATTAAAAATGTTGATTCTTTTTAGGGTTACTTCCAAATATTATTTCTCCTTCAATAGTTTTACCGCTTTCATCTGTCTTCCGTGGCAGATCAGGTGAAACATTGCCTTTTTGTACACCTTTGAGCCAATCAATCGCTCTGTTGTATCGTGCTTCTCTCAAACTGAGATCAGTGCCTGCGTTACATAAATTCACAAAGTGCCATACAGCGATATCTTTTACAAATATCAGAAGCAGTGCATTACGATTAGTATCAGCTGCAGAAAATATCTTTTCAGTATCATAGCCTCCCAGGTAGCCTTTAGCTTCCTGAGTTGCACCATCTATTGCAGCTTGGACAATTGCAGGATCATCATTAGATATCAAATTTATATTCTCTGAATACATGTGAGTTGTCAGTTCATCTGCAGTTATAAATGCCATTATCTGCCTCCTTTCTTATTAGTGTCATAGAATGAGATCTTATCGAAATCATTACCTACTTTCTTATCATATTTAAGCAGTCCTATAGACTGCTGTCTGCGTATATCTTGCCTGTTCCAGGCATAGTATTTACTTCCGAAAAAGAATACTCGATATCGCTTACCATCCAACGCATGTAATTTGTCAGCCACACCGATGGCTTTCTTAAGTTTACCGTGGCGCATGTGATAGCGAATGCTTAAAAGTTTGAACCAATTGAGAATAGTAGTGAATAAACGCTTCATGTTAGAATTTTTTAGTGCCGCTCCTTCTACTGCCAATTATTACAGTATCAGGTAACAGTGCTGTTAATTTTTCGTTGATTATATATATACCGCCTTCAACACAGTCAGGACCGTCAGCCGGTGCGGGTAATTTTGAACTAATAAGCAGAAATTGTTCCTCAAGTCTTTTCATGTGAGGATTATCCTTTTCTGCTTCATTCAGAATCAGCTGGCCATCTCTATTTAATGGTTCAAGGTTGCCCTCAATTCTTGAGAACTTATCAGGTTTTTTTCTTTCATCAGGTGTAATTCCAATATAGCCCTGAGTTTTTGACTTTTCATAAAACAGAGGTTTGAAAACCTGCTCATAAAATGGATTCTGAAGGGTGTTGTTTTCGATGAAGTTATACACCTGTGTTTTGTCACCCACAAAATCTTTTAAAGAGTAAAACCACTGGGTGAACTCATCATTAGTTACATGGTCCAGGTATCCAGTTATCACATAATACTTAGCGTCCTTAAAGCCTAACAGAAAAGCTGACTTAAAAGAACCGCTTTTGTTTTTTGAATTTGAAGGTGCCGGGTCACCATATACAACAAGAAAAGGAAAGCTGTTTAATCGCGGAACTTTTCCCCAGCGCATCTCTGAGAATGTATCACCTTCAGAAAGTGGATTATTGAAATACTCCTTTTGCACTGATGCTGTTGAGATATTTGAAAGCATATCATCAACATCCTCTTCGCTGTTTCTTTGAGGCCAGGAAGATTTTCCGTTTTTGTCCCTGATATTTACTATCTCAACATCTTTTGCTTTTTCAATAGCCTGAGTAATACAGCAATATTTAGCAATTATATTACCATTGAATAGTATTCGATAGTTACCGGATATACTGACAGTAGGGATTAGCGCTTGTTCTATCCACTCCCATCTCTTTTTAATTATGTCAGGATTACGAACATCTGCGTCTGTATCAATATCATCAACTAATATGAAATCAGGCCTTGCAGCTTCATTTCGAGTACCACGCGGACTCTGCCCGGCGCCAAGTGCCCTAAATGAACATCCTGCAGAAATTGTGAATTCTCCATCTTCCCATCTTCCGGGACTTTGCTGAGATTCATAATCATTAATGATTCGGGGGTTAGATTCAAAGTTTATTTTGAATGGCATTAAAAGCCTTTCTGCGTTGTCGTAAGAATTTGAAACAAGTAGTAAGTTTTTGATTTCTTTTGTTAAAGCTAAATAAATTACTTCCATCATAGATCTTGCTGATTTAGCAAGTTCGCGAGACCATGCACGAACACGATAATCTCTTTTATCTGCCAATAGCTTTTTTGTTGATCTCTTATGAAAAGTAGCAGGTTCACTTGAATAATAAGTAGGGAAATAATATTTAAACCACTCTTCCGGATTTGCTTCAAGCTTGGCAATACGTGCTCTTTTCTCTGGAATAGTTTCAGTGTCATCTACAGTTGCTGCATTGATTAATCCTTTCCTGAATTCTTCCCATTCTCTGAGTGCGTCTCTGTCAATTATTTTTAATCGTTTTGCCATGCCTATTTAAGTTTGGTTTTTACAAAATCGTCAAACAGCGGGACCAATCTTTGAGCTTCTTCAATGTTGAACTTTCTTAGGTAGGTTAAAAAGGCTTTAAACGTCGATAAAACATCGTTTAAACCAACTTCAGACTCCATCTTTTCGATTGCACTTGCAAGTTTATTGATTGTGTCAGCTTCAGCAGGTGTTGGATATCGTTGCCCCTCTCTCTCTGCAATAGCTTCATTCATTTGTGCAAGCTGTCTGTATAAATTTTTCAGTTGCTCCTCACGAGTGATTGTGATTGATACCTTAAGATCTTCCCACTTACCTTCATTTGCCCATTTGCTCATTGTGACCTGGGAAATGCCTACACGTTCAGCAATTTCCTTCTGAGTTAGGTTTTCTTTCGTGAACAAGAGTTGTGCCCACTCTTTTTTTTGCTTGTTAGTCAATTTTGTCATAATTCCGGATATATGATTTACACAAAAATATAGTATTACAAGCCTCTTTGAGTAAAAGTGTATTAAGGTCAAATAACATTGTATTAAGGGTTAAGATGAATTTTGTAAATAAAAGCTTTCTATTATTTATTTGTGACTACTTTAATTTAAAACGCAAAACATAAATAATGAGCAAACAAGGTAAATCTTTCGTGCTAATCGATGAGAGTATTACTACATACGGTTTTCGTGTCCTAATGTCAGGGGCTGATATTAAACAGTTTAAACGCAATCCGGTGTTGTTCTATAATCATGACGAATGGTCTCTTCCAGTAGGGAGATGGGAGAACATTCGAATAGAGGGTGATAAACTACTCGCAGATCCAGTGTTCGACCTTAATGATGATCAAGGGAAAAAAATAGCTGATAAAGTTGAAAATGACTTTTTGCGTGCAGCTTCAATAAGTTTCAGAATAGTTGAAACGTCAGATGATCCTAATTTGATGAAGAAAGGGCAGACTAGAGCAACAATAACCAAATGGATGGTTCGCGAAGCCTCTATAGTTGGGATAGGAGCCAATCACAATGCATTGAGACTATATGATAAGGATGATAAACTCATTCCTGAAAGTGAAATATTCAAACTTTTTGATAAACAACCAATACAGAAAAAAATGGAAGGACTAATTTTTAAATTACTTGATTTGCCGGAAGGTAGTACAGATGAGCAGGTGCAGGAAGCTATACAAAAGCTTATTGACGCCAAAAAAGGTGCAGAGGCAGATCTAAAAAAATTACAGGATGCTGAAGCTGAACGTAAGAAAAAAGACGATGAGGTTCGTCAAAATGAAGCTGTAAAGCTAGTTGACGAAGCTGTAAAAGAGGGCAGAATTACTGCTGATGGAAAAGAGAACTTTCTAAAGTTTTTCTCAACTGATTATGATGCCGCTTTAAAGGCTTTGACTGCTATTCCAAAACGAACTAGTGTAAAAGAACGCATTGAGCAGAGTCAGCAAAATTTAAGCGGTGAATTGGCTGAGTTGAATGATAAGTCCTGGGACGAACTTGACAAAGCTGGAAAGCTGGTAACTCTTAAGGATAAATATCCTGATATCTACAAGGAAAAGTTCAAAAACAAGTATGGCAAAGAGCCTGAGAAAGTATAGGGCCAAAATTATTAATTATAAACGAAAATAAGATGAGTAAATTTACTAAAATCATTAGCGCACTGCTATTCAATGTAATAGTGTGTGGCGCAATTGCTGCAGCAACAGGTTTATCACCACTTGCTGTATTTGCAGGGGGCGGGGCGTTAAGCTTGTTTATGCCTAAGATGCAAGGTGTATTACCTATGGCAGTTGAGAAGGAGATTTGGATTAACACTATTATTGAAGGACTTTTCGCTGATAACAGCTTTTTATCCAAGGCTTTTAATGCCGATGAGTTTGTCAACTTGGGAAAGACAGTTCATATACCCAATGCCGGTGCTGGTTCAACTGTTGTAAAAAACAGATCAGAATTTCCTGCAATAGTTAAATCAAGAAGTGATGTTGATTTAGACTTTACCCTTGATAACTATTCAACAGATCCTATTAAAATTAATCTTGCAGAGACAGTTGAATTATCGTACAACAAAAGGGAGAGTGTACTCAGACAGGACAAGGCTGTATTAAATCAGGCTATTTCTGAAGGTATATTATTGAGTTGGTTTACAGGTGCTACTAAAATTAACAAGACTACTGGAGGAGATGTCTTAGCTCATACAGCTTCGGCAACCGGTAATAGAAAAGCATTTACTAAAGCTGATATTAAAGCAGCTATGGATCAATTCAATAAAGATGATGTTCCTGCAATAGGTCGCACTCTGCTTTTGGACGCTGACATGTATGGTCAGCTTATTGATAGTATGACGGATAAAGAATCAACTGCATTTCATGCCGCAGCCGATATTCAAAACGGTATTGTAGGACGTCTGTATGGCTTTGATGTAATGATGAGAAGTCGTGTTGGAAGATATACAGGTGCCGGTGTTGTAAAAGCATGGGCAACAGCCGGAGCTGCAACTGACAATGCAAGTGCATTAGCATGGCATAGTGAAAGCGTATGTCGCGCATTAGGTGAAGTAATCATGCGTGAGGCTATAAATGATCCAACCTACTACGGAGATATCTACTCGTTCGAAGTACGCGCCGGTGGACGTGCAATGAGGAGTGATGTGAAGGGGTTACTAGCAATAGTACAGGATACAGGCACTGCTTAAACTACTTAATGGGGTAACAGTAGAGTTACCCCTAAATTATAATTCTGATGAAAACAAGCAGCAAGGGCATAGAGCTGATTAAACAGCATGAAGGACTTAGAATAAATGCATATCTGGATGCTGTAGGTATTTGGACTATAGGATATGGACACACGGGCGGTGTTAAAAGCGGTGATGTCATATCTGAAAAAGAAGCTGAAGAGTTCTTACGTGCAGACCTATTAACAGCAGAGCAAGCTCTAAGCAGAACAGGTTTAATGCTTAATCAAAATCAATTCGATGCCCTTATTTCGTTCATATTTAACGTTGGTGTTGGCCGTCCAAAATCACACCCTAAGGGACCAGCAGGTTTTTTAGGTTCAACTCTGCTTATTAAAGCAAGGCATGACGTAAATGACTCATCTATCGCTGATGAATTTAGGAAATGGAAATATGGCGGTGGGCGTATTTTGGCTGGTCTTGTTAAACGTCGCGAAGAGGAGATTAAATTGTATTTCTCATGAATGAAATCTTACAAATTGTATCCCTAATCTTAAACCTTGTTTTGGGAGGCTCATTGATCGTGACAATTGTGACTCTTAAAGCTACAAGAAGAGAGGCTGATGCAAATGCAAGGAAAGCTGAAGCTAATGCAGATAGCAGTGAACTATCAAATACTCAAGGAGCAATAAAAATTTGGCGTGATTTAGCAGTTGAAATGTCAAGCAGACAAGATGAACTTGCAAAACAAGTTGAGGATCTAAGTGTAGAAGTCAGGAGACTGAAAAATGCAACAAACAAAGTAATAAGGTTATTAGACAGGATTACTCCTGAAAACCTTGAAGAAATGGTCGCAAAGATAAAAGATGAAATCGAAACTGAACATAGTGATATTCATAATGACATCATTGCTGGCGCTATCAGCTTGCAAGACACATAAACCGATAGTCCAGGTCCCGGTAAAAACAGTTGAAAGGAAAGTTGCAACACTTGTTCCTGTTTACATTCCGGGTGATAGCACAATAGTTAGTGCCTATTTTGAATGCGATTCATTAAACAACGTTCTACTGAAAGAGATCAGTGAACAGAAGTCGAAAAATATTGCAACAAAGTTTAACTTCAGTAATGGAGAGTTGAATTACAGTGCTGAAACTAAACCTGACACTGTTTACATTTCAAGTGACACTATTTACATTGAGAAAGAAATACCGCTTGAAATCGAAATTCCACTAGTTGAATATAGACAGACTAAGTTTCAAAATACATTCTACATTATTGGACTTATATCTACAGCAATCTTTATAGTATTTATGATAACAGAAATCAAGAATATTAACTTTTTAAAATTTAAATAAATGGCAGAAACATTAATTGCAAAATTGAGAGTGAAAGAAATACATTTCGCTCCTCCGATTGCAGCGGCATCAGATGTAGCTACTGCAGTTTGGGTAAAGCAGCCTCTCACATTGAGAGATGATGAAGTTTCGGTGGTTGAAGGTGATCCTGAAGAGGAGTTTCTTTATTCACATGAAAATGATGCTCCGGAAGATATGGATATTACCGGCTCAGGCTTATCACTTGTCGGTTCATTCATTAAAGCAACAAGAGCAGAACTTGTAGAATTACTCGGCGGTGCCCTTACAGGTGAAGCACCTAATCAAGTTTATGAGCACAGTGCTTCAAAAGTACTGATAGAAAAAGCAATCAAGTATGTTTGCTATGATGGAACTGAAGTTATTGTCCCCAGAGCAAAAGGGTATACACTTTTGAACTTGAATATAGGCAAAGGTGGTGTGACTAAATATCCATTTAGATTCAGAGCGCTGAAAGCTTCAGCTGACTGGGACTGTGATATAACCTTCTGATTATGGACGCGCGGTTAAGTGCTGCTAATGCGATACTAAATAGGGGCGTGCGGTTTAGGCTGCCCGCCCCTTTTTACAAAAGGATGTTCCGAAAAGATTATGTCACGATACGACATTTGAAGTTAGGAACAATTGTAGAAATGTCTCGCATAGTGATTGAAAGTGATCTTGAAAATGCGATAACTTTTAGTGATAATCAATTTCTGCAGAAAGCAGTTGAGCCATGTGTAAGGTGTTTGGCAGTTGCTATACTCAATGACAAAGAGAAGATTGAAAAAAAAACTGATAAACTGACTAAGCAGTTAATGTGGAAAGTTGCACCGGAGTCTATTGTAGACATCTTCACGAAGATAAGTACAATGAACAGGTTATCGGATTTTATGAATATTACCAGATATCTTTTGAGTCAGATGATGATGATGATGAACAAGAAGAATTTGGGTCAAGAAGAGGACGGGGGGTAAAAGGTCACATGGAAGGCCTCCATAGCCCGTGGGGATTGATAGGACAAATAAAGGCAGAACGTGGGTGTACACATGATTATCTGTTATGGAATGAAGCTTGGATAAATATACTAATGGAGCGTGCTGATGCACCAAGGTATTCAAAAAAACAAAAAGTGCCCGTAGTAGATGGCGCAGAAGGTTTAAAAAACATTTTAGTAGATGGCAGAGGAACCGGTAAGCATTGATATATTATTGAATCAGAATGTTGATCAGGAGTCTGATAAAGCTTCACGTGCTATTGAAAAACTTGCTGATACAAGTTGGGATGCATGGAAGCGATCTGAAGAGGGTCTGAAGCTTCAGCGTAATGTTATTTCTAAACTTAAGAAAGAACTTGATTCTCTAGAGAAAGAGTTTGCCAAAGTTAACGTGTCTGATCCTAAATTGCTTGAAGATCGGCGTAAGGTTAAGCAGGCAATTATAGAGGTTAAAACAGAGCTGAAAGGTGAAGAGGCAGCACTTAAAGAGGTTGAAGCTGCAAACAACTCATATAAGAATTCTCAGAGTACTCTTCTCACACAAATGCGGAATGTGCGTAATGAGATGGCTCAGATGAAGCTTGCAGGTGATCAGGAGAGTACTATGTATAAAAAGAAAGAAGAGGAGCTTAAGTCGCTTGCTATTGCTCACAAAGAACTTCAACAAGAACAGAAGTTGCTTTCTTCCGGTAGTGCTCAAATGCAGGGTATTCTTTCAGGCTTATCAGGTTTATCCGGTGCTTTAAGTGCTGCAGGGGGTGCATTTGGATTGGTTAATCAAAACAATGAAGAGTATGCCAAGTTGCAAACTAAGGTTCAGAGCTTAACGGCAATCA
>DATGMV010000175.1:0-3252 GCA_035307185.1 Fermentimonas sp.
GCTAGTCTTGGATTTAAGGCTATTGTGGAGAAGCGGAAAGCTCAAATGAAAAATAGAAGTGTCTCTGCGTTTTTGGGGTTTTTAATTTTAATTTTTGATTTCTTTGCTCTGTGTGTCTTTAAGTTAAAGATGTGGTGGAAGAATGTCTTATTTTTTCAAAGAAAAACTTTCTAAACTGGTGCATTTATTTATCTCAAGAATATTATCGGCTATTAAGGGAGAGGAGTTTATCCTTGATAAAGCCATACCAATTTGGTACCTATTCCACCTGCTTGTTAGAAGAGGTATGATGATTGTTAGAGGCTTCCTTATATTTAGAAGGAGAGTACTTTGCTTTGTTGACAATGATGTAAAATTGTTTTGTAAAGGAAAGATTGGAATTTCACACGGAGTGACAATTCAACGTAATGTTTTTATCGATGCATTGTCCATCGATGGTGTTCAGTTGGGGCGGAATGTTTCGATCGGAAAGAATTGCACAATTGAATGCACCGGGAGTTTGCGAAGTATAGGTAAAGGACTTGTTGTTGGTGATGGTGTAGGTATGGGGGCTCAAGGCTTTTGGGGTTGCGCTGGCGGTATTGTCGTAGGTTCAAACACCATATTTGGGAATTTTGTTTCCCTACATTCAGAGAATCATAATTATGATGATATAAATCGTCCAATACGCTGCCAAGGAGTTAATAGAATAGGGATAAAAATCGGGAAGGATTGTTGGATTGGCGCAAAGGTTACAATTTTGGATGGGGTTGAGATAGAAGACGGTTGTGTCATTGCAGCGGGAGCAGTTCTAACAAAAGGGGTCTATCAAAAGAATGGTGTTTATGGGGGAGTTCCTGCAAAATTAATTGGTAAAAGAGGATAATATGGTGGCGCGATGAGAATTCTTCATTTTTCATTAGGTCCATCTCCTTTAAGGAGTGGGGGTTTAGTTAGATATGTTGAAGATGTTTCGACTGGACAGGCACAATGCGGCCATAGTGTGATGGTGTTGTTCCCTGGATTTTCCTCTATTCAACTAAATAGAAGGGCAACTATACAGCATTATTCTTTTGATAATGATGTTAAGTATGTATCGATACAGAATGGAGCACCTCTACCATTGCTTCATGGGATTAAGGATCCGAGAAGAATTGAAGAACTTACTAATAGATTAGACTACAGGACTGTTGAGGAGTTTTTTGGTGATGAAGTCCCTGATGTTTTTCACATTCATACCTTAATGTCACTTCCTTTATCTTTAGTCAAGTTTTTTGCAGCAAAAGGTACTCGGATAGTCTATACCTCCCATGATTATTATGGGTTATGCATGAAAGTTAATTTGATTGACGCGGCCAAGCGTTCCTGCTCAGGGCCTGCTCCAATAAAATGTGAACAGTGTAATGTTTCGTCTAAATCTTTTTTATACTTATGGGTTAGGAATTCCAAGTTTGTTTTATCACTAAAGAGGCCTCTAGCAAGGCTCGGTGGATGGATTTCGAGAAAGTCAAGTCCAATAAGTGCTCCATTAGAGAAGGGCTCATTTGTGAGTAAGAATGCGCTCAGTTATAGTTCATTGCTTCGGTATCATAGGGAAGTTTTCAGCTTTGTAAATGTATTTCATTTTAATAGTACGTTAACGAAAGATTTTTATTTGTCTTTGCTAGGTTCTGTTCCGCTTTCAAAGGTCCTTCCAGTGGTTCACAAGGGCATATATGACAGGAGGAGTGTTCGGTCTGCAAAGAAGCACGTTCGTCTTGGGTTTATCGGTTCTTTTGATGCTTATAAAGGCTTCCCTTTGCTTAAGAATGCTCTTGAGCAAATTATGGTAGAAGGGTTTAATAATTGGACGTTGGATGCTTGGGGAAATTTTGGGAATATACCAAGTGGGGTGGAATCTAGAATTAAATATAGAGGAAGGTACAATGGAGGTGATTTAAATTATGTTTTTTCTGAAATGGATCTTTTGATTGTACCTTCTTGGAGAGAGACATTTAGTTTGGTAACCTTGGAAGCCTTATCTTTTGGGGTACCAGTAATGGTTTCGAAAAACGTAGGAGCCAAAGATCTGCTCCCCGATAGTTTTAAGGAATTTGTGTTTGAGGTGCGAGTAGATGATTTAGTTGACAAAATCCGTAAGGTGTTGTCTAATACTGATGCTCTAGAGAGTTTTAATGACTGGATATTTCATGCCAAGTTGCCCTTGGATTTTTCAGCCCATTTACTCGAGCTCCAAAAAGTGTATCAAATGAAATCATAGTCTAATAATTCAATATGAAAATTGGAATTATAGGGTGCAGAGGGATCCCAAATTATTATGGAGGTTTTGAGCAGTTTGCTGAGTATTTGGCAAAGATTCTTGTAGAAAAGGGTCATGAGGTAACGGTATATAATAGTCATGACCATCCATTCAAGGAGGATAACTGGAAGGGTGTTAAGTTAATTCATAAATATGATCCAGAAGGCAGCGTTGGGACGGCTGGCCAGTTTATTTATGATTTGAATTGTATTATTGACTCTCGAAAGCGGCAGTTCGATATCATCTTTCAATTGGGTTATACAAGCAGTTCTATTTGGGGTTGGCTTCTTCCTCGAAAAAAGTCCATCGTTGTTACAAATATGGATGGATTAGAATGGAAACGGTCAAAGTATAATAAGTTAGTTAGAAATTTTCTGCTTTTTGCCGAAAGAATAGGAGTTGTGTTTAGTGATTATTTAATTTCTGATTCTATTGGGATAAAGGAATACTTACTCGAGAAATATAATGTTGGTTCTACCTTTATCCCTTATGGGACATATCGGGTTGAAGACTTCAATGAAGATATCCTATACGATTTTGGTCTAAAGAAGAAAGAATATTGTATGTTGATTGCTCGGTTAGAGCCAGAGAATAATATTGAGACCATTTTAGATGGAGTCTGCTACAGCGGTGTTTCAGAACCTTTTTTGGTTATAGGCAACCATAACACAAAGTACGGAAGGTATTTGAAGGAGAAGTATGCTGCCCATTCCCAGATTCTATTTATGGGGGGGATATATGATATTAAGAAGTTGAACAATCTGAGGAATTTTGCTAGGATTTATTTTCACGGCCATTCAGTCGGTGGGACTAATCCCAGCCTAATTGAGGCTATGGGGAGCGGAGCGTTCGTTTGTGCACATGATAATATCTTTAATCGTTCTATTCTGGGAAAGGATGCGTTGTATTTTTCTGATTCGAGTTCAGTTTCTGACGTCTATGTGGAAAAGGAGCATCCTCAATATGAAGCAGTA
>DATGMV010000176.1:0-8295 GCA_035307185.1 Fermentimonas sp.
ACGAAATAAGAGAATGGTCGCCTAAACATGAGGTTGATATTGCTATTGAATATCTGAAAAATAGTAATGGGCAAAGAGATAATAGTAAGCCTTTTTTCCTGATGATGAGTATGAATCCTCCTCACCATCCATACAGTTCACTTGAAGACTGCATGGAAGAAGATTATAATTTATACAAAGATAAAACCCTTGGAGAGCTGCTTATTCGCGATAATGCCGATACAACAATGGCAAAAGCTGCATCTGCGCCATATTACTTTGCGCAAATAACAGGTGTTGATCGTGAGTTTGGAAGATTGCTACAAGCACTTGATAGCTTGGGTTTGTCTGAAAATACTATTGTTGTGTTTTCTGCCGATCATGGAGAAACTATGACAAGTCATGGTATACAAGATGCAAAGAATTCGCCTTATTCTGAAGCAACTCAGGTGCCTTTCCTAATTAGATACCCGGATAAATTACAGCCAAAAGTTGTAGATCTTCTTTTGTCATCTCCCGATATCATGCCTACTTTACTTGGGCTTAGCGGACTTGACTCTGATATACCTACAGAAGTGCAAGGATTAAATTACTCAGAGTGGTTGCTTACCGGAGAAACAACAAAAGAATTGCCTAAAAGCGCATTGTATATTCGAAATTTAGATGGGGAAAAAGATTCAAAAGGAGATGTAATTTCATATTTCCCTGAAACGAGAGGAGTTAAAACAGATAGATTTACTTTAGCTCTCACAATTAACAAAGAATCAAAAGAGCTGGAAAGTGTACTTCTCTTTGATGATTTAAACGATCCCTATCAGTTGAATAATTTGGATCATAAGAATTATCCTACCGAAATGGACTTTTTACTGAATGAGTTGGCAAATCAGTTAAAAAAGATTGAAGATCCTTGGTATAAAGAAAGAATATTATCGGAAATTGTTCCGTACAATTAACTTTTGATCAACAAAAAACTTCGATATACTATTTAATTTCACTGTTGTCCGATAAAAACTTTTTAGAAGATGTACGAGGGCAAATTTGAGTTTGCCCATCGTACCAATAATTGTAGCTTTGTATTTACCACAAAACAAGACTACAATGAACAAAAGTACTTATTTTTTCGGACAATTGGTTTTCGGACTATAATTACCCCAAATCTTAGACAACAATAATAATTAGAATTAAATAATTAAATCTGTTGTTATGAAGAAAAGGAAAAGTTATGCTTCAGGGTTTAAAACCAAGGTTGTACTAGAGGTAGTACAAGAAAGAGATGACATTCAACTTCTGCTGGATGAAAAAACTGTAATAATTTCAAATTGGATAATAGAATGTAATTTCACAAACAACGGTGAAAGTCTCATTTCGGTTGTTAATAACAAAACAGGGGTTTCGCTAAAATATTGCGAAAGTGAAAATGAAGGATCTACTCAAATAGTAGATATTGTAAATTCAGAAAAAAAAGAACTAAGTTTATGCGATGAGTTTCCGAATCTTGAGATATAATGTCAAGACTTACATATTATTACAGGAACAAATGATTAATTTCATTTTGTAGCTAATAGAATATTTAGTATTTTTGTGGACGTGCACAAATTAGCCTTTATAATTTAACTTAAAAACACACTGAGGTTAGAATAATTGAAAATAAATTATAAAAAAAGGAAATAAAATGAAGACAAATTACGAAGTACGCTACGCTGCACATCCAAGTGATGCAAAATCCTATGACACTGAAAGGTTACGCAATGATTTTTTAATTGAAACAATTTTTGCTGCTGATGAAGTAAATATGGTATACTCAATGTATGACCGTTTAGTTGTTGGTGGAGCAATGCCCGTTAAGGAGTCACTTAAGCTGGAAGCAATTGATCCCCTGAAACAACCAATTTTCCTTCGCAATCGTGAAATGGGTATATTTAATGTTGGAGGTAAAGGTAAAGTGAAAATTGGTGACACAGTTTTCGAATTAGATTATAAAGAAGCTCTATACTTAGGGTCGGGAGATAGAGAAGTATATTTTGAGAGTGATGATGCTTCAAAACCTGCAAAATTTTATTTCAACTCAGCAACTGCTCATCGCAACTATCCTGATAAAAAAGTTACTAAAGCTGATGCCGAAGTAGCAGAAATGGGTTCTCTTGAATCTTCTAATCACAGAAATATCAATAAGATGATTGTGAACCAAGTGTTGCCAACATGTCAACTTCAAATGGGTATGACCGAATTAGAGCCAGGAAGTGTTTGGAACACAATGCCCGCACATACACATACTCGCAGAATGGAGGCGTATTTCTACTTTGAAGTACCTGAAGATCAGGCTGTATGCCATTTTATGGGTGAGCCTCAGGAAACTCGCCACATCTGGATGAAGGGAGATCAGGCTGTATTGTCACCTGAGTGGTCTATTCATGCCGGAGCTGCTACAAGCAACTACACATTTATTTGGGGTATGGCAGGTGAAAACCTCGACTATGGCGATCAGGATTTCTCTAAGATAACTGATCTTAAATAAGACAAAAAAAATATTATATATAAATAAAGATTGAAGTAATGGTTAATTTTTCATTGGATAATAAGATAGCACTCATTACCGGTGCATCATACGGTATTGGTTTTGCCATGGCAACTGCTTTAGCAAATGCAGGAGCAAAAATAGTTTTTAATGATGTCAATAGTGAGTTGGTTGACAAAGGTATTGCAGCCTACAAAGAAATTGGTATTGAAGCTCATGGTTATGTTTGTGATGTAACTGACGAGGATGCTGTTAATGCTTTCGTTAAAACTGTTGAAGAAGAGGTTGGGATTATTGATATTTTGGTTAACAATGCAGGGATAATCAAGAGAGTTCCAATGCATGAAATGTCGGCTGCTGAATTTAGGAAGGTAATTGATATTGACCTAAACGGACCATTTATCGTTGCAAAGGCAGTTATACCACAAATGATAAAGAAGGGACAAGGTAAGATTATTAATATCTGTTCTATGATGAGCGAACTCGGACGAGAAACAGTGTCTGCTTATGCAGCAGCAAAAGGCGGATTGAAGATGCTTACAAAAAATATATGTTCCGAGTATGGAGAACATAATATTCAGTGCAATGGGATAGGACCAGGTTATATAGCTACTCCACAAACTGCACCGTTGAGAGAAAGACAAGAAGATGGATCACGACATCCATTCGATTCCTTCATTATCTCAAAAACTCCTGCAGCAAGATGGGGAACACCTGAAGATCTTATGGGTCCAGCAGTTTTTCTGGCTTCTAGTGCTTCAGATTTTGTAAACGGACACATTCTATATGTAGATGGTGGAATTCTTGCTTACATAGGAAAACAACCCTAAGACAATTTAAACTCTTTTCATATGAAGACTTTTATACTAATATCACTTGTAGCAATTCTTTCAGGATGCATTACAGGTCAAAGTGAAATGACTGTAGCCATTCAGAATCCAAGTAGTTTCGACAGAGAAAATGAGATGGTTGAGATAAACTGGAGTGATGTACAACAGAAATTATCTCTTAAACAGGAGGAGTCAGTTGTTGTAAAAGATGTCAACGGTAGTCAAATTCCGTATCAGTTATCCTCAAGAGGGGGTGACAATACAGAAACTTTAATTTTCTTAGCTTCAGTTGAAGCAGAAGGAGAAAAGGTTTACTCCATTTCAAAAGGTCAACCCGAGTCATTTCAACCTCTTGTATATGGAAGACTTGTACCGGAGAGAAAAGATGATTTTACATGGGAGAATAATCGCTCGGCTTTCAGAGTTTACGGACCTGCATTAAAGGCAACAGGAGAAATTAGTAATGGTATGGACTATTGGTCTAAAAAGACTGAAGACCTGATTATCGATAAGTGGTATGAGAACGATCTTTCTAAGGTTGCTTCATACCATGCAGATCATGGAGAGGGCCTCGATTTCTATAAAGTGGGTAGAACCCTGGGGCTTGGTATGACAGCTCCTGTAGATAACGACACACTTTGTCTTGGTCATAATTTTGTAACTGCCGAAATACTTGATAATGGTCCATTAAGAATTAGCGTAAAGCTTACATATGATCCATATTTTGCCGGTAGTCACGAAATAAATGAAACCCGTATAATATCACTCGATGCATACTCTTTCTTTAATAAGGTTACTAATGTATTTGAAACTGATACTACAGTTTTAACTGTAGCAACAGGAATTGTAATGCCAGTTGATAATCCTGATGAAGTAGCTGAAACAGCTACATTTGGCGATAATACAGGAGTTATTGCTTATGAGACACCTACAGATGAGAAAAATGGAACTATTTTTACTGCAGCTATTCATTCGAACGGATATGGTGCAATAAAAGTTTCAAACGGTCATTATTTGGGTCTTAACAGCTATCAACCCGGTCAGGAATATAGCTATTATGCAGGTGGAGGTTGGAGTAAAGCCGGCTTCGAAAACTTCAACACTTGGAAAGAGTTTGTGAAACTTCAAAAGAATAAGATTGACAATCCTTTAATAGTTAAGGTTAATTAGAATGCAAAAAGTTGTAACATTTGGTGAGATTATGCTTCGTCTTGCCACACCGGGATATAAAAGATTTATCCAGTCAGAAAGCCTCACTTCCACTTTTGGAGGTGGTGAAGCTAATGTAGCCGTATCACTATCTAACTACGGTATACCAGTTGAATTTGTAACTCGTTTACCCGAGAACGATATCGCCGATTGGAGTATTTCAGATCTTCGTAAGTATGGTGTAGGCACCGATGAAATAATAAGAGGTGGCGAACGAGTAGGTATTTATTTTCTCGAAACAGGTGCTGTTGCACGTCCTTCAAAAGTAGTATATGATAGAGCTCATTCTTCAATTGCTGATGTTGAGACTGGTATGTTCAACTGGAGAGAGATTCTAAAGGATGCTACCTGGTTTCACTGGACGGGCATTACCCCTGCTTTATCTCAAGGTGCTGCAGATGCATGCTTAGAAGCAATTAAGACAGCCAATGAACTTGGTGTAACAGTTTCATGCGATCTTAACTACCGCAAGAATCTTTGGAAATATGGCAAAACGGCCGGAGAAATTATGCCTCAACTTGTAGAAGGTTGCGATGTTATACTTGGTAATGAAGAAGATGCCGAGAAGGTATTTGGCATAAAACCCGAAGGTTTTCAGGTAGAACATACAGGTGGTGATGTAGATGCGTCGGAATTTGAATCTGTTTGTAAACAAATGATGCAAAAATTCCCTCGCGCCAAGAAAGTAATCATAACACTTCGTGGTTCAATTAATGCTAATCATAATACATGGGGCGGATGCTTATATTCCGACAAGCTTTACCAATCCAGACGATATGATATCACACATATTGTAGATCGTGTTGGTGGGGGCGACTCGTTTATGGGCGGTCTAATTTACGGATTACTCACTTATGAAGGGGATGATCAGAAAGCACTCGACTTTGCAGTTGCAGCATCTTGTCTGAAACATACCGTGTATGGCGACTATAATCTTGTAACCGTTCCCGAAGTAGAAACATTAATGAAAGGCGACGGCTCAGGTAGGGTTGTTAGATAAATAATAAAATAATGGCAAAATTTTCAAGATTAGAAGTATACAATACAATGGTAGAAACCGGCATAGTTCCGGTTTTCTATCATTCTGATATAGAAATTGCAAAGCAGGTTGTAAAAGCATGCTATGAAGGAGGAATAAGAGCTTTTGAATTCACAAATAGAGGTGATTTCGCTCATGAAGTATTTGCCGATTTAGTAAAATGGGCCGATAAAGAATGTCCCGAACTGATACTCGGTATCGGATCTATAGTTGATCCTGCAACAGCAGCTCTTTATATACAATTAGGAGCAAACTTTGTTGTTGGTCCATTACTAAACCCCGAGATTTTTAAAATATGCAACCGTAGGCAGATTGCATATTCACCAGGATGTTCTTCAACTTCTGAGATAAGCGAAGCGCAAGAGCTTGGTGCAGAAATAGTAAAGGTATTCCCGGGAGGAAATGTAGGTGGTCCATCTTTTGTGAAAAATATTAAAGGACCTATGCCTTGGTCCAAAATCATGGTAACCGGAGGTGTAGAACCTACTAAAGAGAGCCTTTCATCATGGTTTAAAGCAGGTGTAACTTGCGTAGGAATAGGATCAAACCTTTTCCCAAAAGAGGTTATTCAAAGCGGTAGTTGGGGTAAAATATCTCAACTTTGTAGGGAGAGCCTCGATATAGTTAAAACAGTTAAACAGTAAAAGATTGAAGAACTAAAAGTGAATTTTAAAAATAGAAATTAAATCATGAGTAATCTACAACAAGAAAAAGCAAAGATGACCAATCAGCGGTGGACGATATGTTTGATGCTGTTTTTGGCTACTACTGTTAATTATCTCGATAGACAGGTATTGTCGCTTACATGGGCCGACTTCATCGCACCTGAGTTTCATTGGACAAACAGCGACTATGGTTTAGTGGCCGGGTTATTCTCGCTCTTTTATGCGGTATCAATGTTGTTTGCAGGAAAGTTTGTTGATAGGCTTGACACAAAAAAAGGATATCTATGGGCAATTGGAGTTTGGTCTGTTGGAGCAGTTATACATGCCTTCTGTGGACTCTTAACATCAGGTATCGTTGCAGGTGAATGGACAGCAAGTTTTTCTGGAGCTCGCGAAGCTATCTCAACCGTAGGAGATGTATCTATGGTAGTATCAGTGAGTGTAACATTATTTATTTTTGCAAGACTTGTACTTGCAATTGGTGAAGCAGGTAACTTCCCTGCCGCTATTAAAGCAACTGCTGAATATTTCCCTAAAAAGGACAGAGCTTATGCTACAAGTCTTTTTAACGCAGGCGCTCAAATTGGCGCCCTTATTGCACCACTTACAATCCCTTTTATAGCTAAGGCATGGGGATGGGAAATGGCATTTATTATTATTGGTGCTTTAGGTTTTGTATGGATGGGCTTTTGGGTTTTCGTATATGAAAAACCTGAAAAGAATAAAAGAGTTAATGCAGCTGAGTTAGCATATATAACACAGGATGATATCACTGATGCAGCTGCAGCCACAGCCGCAGGATCAACTCCTGTGAATGCTAATGATAATGCAGGAAAAAAAGTAACGTTCAAGCAAGCATTCAGACACAAACAAACCTGGTCGTTTGCAGTTGGTAAATTTCTTACCGACGGTGTTTGGTGGTTTCTACTTTTCTGGATACCGGCATACCTAAGTTCAGTATATGGATTAGACTCCACGCAGAGTGCTCCACACGTATTCCTTGTATATGCTATATCAATGATATCGGTATTTGCAGCAGGTTACTTCCCACAGTACTTCATGAAAAAGAAAAAATTAGATCCATATCAAGGAAGAATGCGTGCTATGCTTCTATTTGCTATGTTCCCCCTACTAATTCTATTTGCTCAACCACTCGGAACAGTTTCTGTATGGTTGCCGGTAATAATTATTGGTATTGCTGCTGCAGCACACCAATCTTGGTCGGCAAACATTTTTACCACTGTTAGTGATATGTTCCCTAAATATGCAGTCGGAACTATAACCGGTATAGGTGGTATGGCAGGTGGAGTAGGATCCTACTTTATCAACCAAGGATCAGGTATGTTGTTCGACTTTACAGCAAATAACAATACTAAGTTTATGGGCTTCCAAGGAATAGAATCCGGTTACTTCATCATATTCTGTGTGTGCGCTTTTGCTTATCTAATAGGATGGCTTATAATGAAATCTCTTGTGCCTAAATATCAGCTTATTACAGAGATGTAATATTTATAGAATATATAATAGACCCGAGAAGTGGGTAATAAAAAAAACGGTTAGAGTGAATTCTCTAATCGTTTTTTTTATACATACTTTCTGTTTTGACCTTAACTGGCTGGGATGAGCCTCATTTATATAAAGTGTCGATGCGGACTTAGTGTGGATTATATGCTATTCAGGTAAACTTCAATATTATCATAAGCAGTACTTAAATGTCTACCGTTTGAATCATTTACTTTTGGATTGAGCCCTTTTGCTATTTCCCAATTATCAGGCATACCGTCATTATCACTGTCAAGCGGTGTTGAACCCAAGTCAAGCATTGGCCAAGCACTCCAGTTAGCTCCTGCATCAAACGGCTTTGTATCATTCTGGCTATCAATAATTCCCGGTTTAGGGTAGGGAAGAGAATTTAACGGACTTAATCCTATGTACGTTGTAGTACTGTTTATAACTTCTTCTACAAGACGGGTGTCAATTTCATCACGTTTCAAACTGCTTCCTGAAAGTTTAAGCACATTCTCAAATGCTTTTTGTGCGGTAAAAGTAACTGCATCT
>DATGMV010000177.1:0-2312 GCA_035307185.1 Fermentimonas sp.
GGAAATATACAACAACTAAAACAATTAGGAACAAATGGATTTACAAGGAATTTCACTTACAATACAGGAGGGAACACTCTACAAAAAGTAGAAACACCGACACCATCACTGATTGAAGATTTTACTTACGATACGTGCGGGAACCAACTGACAGCAGGATCTACAAGAAATTATGTTTGGAATTCAGGTAATCAATTGATTACTTATTACAACCAGGCAGGTAGCAGTGACCCAACTATTTTTGCTCAATATGATTATGATGGTGGGGGTAATAGAGTAAGTAAACTGATTAGAACTGGTTCAGCAGGTTCACCTATTTATGAACGAACTATTTACATTGACGGCGTTTTTGAATATCATATCTTAGAAAATGGCACTACCTACGAAAAGAACTATGTGCATGTAATGGATGATACTTCCCGTATTGCTATGGTTAGAATCGGCGACCAGTTTCCGGATGATATTGCGGATGCTGTAACCTATAATTTGGAAGACCAGATTGGAAGTAGTTCCATTCGTTTAAATACCTCTGGGGGAATTATTGATAAGGAAGAATATTATCCGTTTGGGGATAGTTCTTTGAGGACTTTTTCTAAAAAAAGATATAGATATGTGGGTAAGGAAAAGGATTTGGAAAGTGGACTTTACTACTATGGGGCTAGATATTATGCGGCTTGGACTTGTAGGTTTGTTAGTGTGGATCCGTTGGCGGGAGACTATCCTTTTTATACTCCCTATAATTATGCAGGAAATAAGCCTGTGAATAAGGTTGATATTGATGGCATGCAGGAGGAAGGAGCTATTAGTAGTAAAGAATATACAACTCCAGATGGAGGAACAATGACTCTACCTTCAAATTCGTCAGTTGAATTATTTGATAACAGAAACACACACTTAATTGATGGAAAAGAAGTAAGTATTGCTGACAAAAGTGTAAAAAGTTTTGTCTATAATAATATTACTTACAATGCTATGTTTAGCAAAAAAACCGGGAAGTTCACAAGATATTTGGGGGATGATGGAAGTGTATTATCATATTCAACAAATACTCTTGCTAGTGTTTCTAATTCTGGTGAATATTGGGGTGGGCATCTAGCTACCGCGGGTATAATTGCTGTATCTGATGGTCCAGAACCTTTTATTATGGATGCCGTCGCTCTCGTTTACATTATTGGTATTAGTATAGGAGCAATATGGGCAATTGATAATTTGCGTGACTATGTTTCAACACAAGCCCCTTCAATACCTATTGGAGGTTATGTTTCAGACAATGTTTCAGATTATCCTGCTATTCCTGTTAGTTATCCAGTAGACATTACATTACCAGATACTTTCACTGGAGATCCACCAGTTGATTACTTTGTCCATTATACTGATGATGCAGGATTGGCAGGAATTGTTGGCAGTCAAGTCATTTTTCCAAATGAAAAAGGTAAGGTATATTTAACTCAATCAATGTTAACTCCTGAAGAAGTAGAAATGATTTTATTTGCAGGATTTGGCACACATGAAGGAAGAGGTAAAAATATGATAATTTTTTATGTGACAGCAAGTCAAAGAGCTATGATTGTTAAAGATTTTGCCAATATACACGAATATTATTATGTGGGGGGGAGTTTAAGAATAAGTGGTCAGATTTTATACTCTGGTCCGAATATAAATAATTAAATAAATGAAAATGAAGAGAGAAGTTGAATTAAATATTTTACATCAAGTACTAATATTTGCCAAATTTGGGGATAAGGATAAAAGACTTGAACTTTCTGGTAGTCCTTTAGTAGTGGAATTATTGAAATCGGTGAGGAAAGAATTAGGAATACATGACGAATCTTTAAAAATGGATAATTATCCTGATTGTATTGATTATATCAGGGAGAGAATAATTGAATTACGAAATTATAACTTAAGTGATGATAAATTAAACTCAACAATTAATGATATGGTTTATCCGTTCGAGATTAGTGATAAATTGAAAAATCATTTTATTATGCTTTATAAACAAAAGCCTAGGTAATGTCTTCGGTAGTGTTACAGATTACCTGTTTTTACGATGTTTTTACATAAACCACTGAAAAACAAACTAAAAATAATCGTACTGAGGAATAATTGTCAGGCAACTTCCACAAGAATTCCAATAAAAACACTTCGTTACAACGAAGTAATTGAAAATTAAAAAAATACTAAAAATTGATTTTTAACTCTTTCTTAAATAAATCATAAGAAAAAAATCATCTATTTTTATTTGAGATTAATTTTAAACAGATTAGAATCTAATCTTATTTGCAATTAGAGCAATTCACTTTCTGATTTTC
>DATGMV010000178.1:0-3966 GCA_035307185.1 Fermentimonas sp.
GAAGCTTTGAAAAAACAACTTGAAGAGGCTGGAGCAGAAGTTGAACTTAAATAACATTTACCTAAGTTAGGTTAATTCGGTTAGGAATCTTCAACCCTGAAGGTTCTTAACCTTTTCTGTCAATATATATTAGGTTCATAAACTCATTCCCATGTCTTCAAACAAAGCTAATCAAAGAATAAATTTTGCGTCGATTAAAAATCCGCTTAACTTCCCTGATTTTCTGGAAATTCAGTTACAGTCATTTCAGGATTTTATACAACTCGACACACCCCCCGAAAGTAGAAAAAAGGAAGGATTGTATAAGGTATTCACTGAAAATTTTCCTATCACTGATACCAGAAACAATTTTGTCCTTGAGTTTTTAGATTACTATGTTGATCCTCCCCGCTACTCTATTGAGGAGTGTATAGATAGAGGACTAACATATAGTGTTCCGCTAAAAGCTAAACTCTATTTGTATTGTACTGACCCTGATCACGAAGACTTTACTCCGGTAATTCAAGACGTTTATTTAGGTACAATCCCTTATATGACTGAGAAGGGTACATTCGTGATTAATGGAGCAGAACGTGTTATTGTATCGCAACTTCACCGTTCACCAGGTGTGTTCTTCGGTCAAAGTTTGCATGCAAATGGAACAACACTATATTCTGCACGTGTAATACCTTTTAGAGGATCTTGGATAGAGTTTGCTACAGACATAAATAGTGTCATGTATGCATATATCGACCGTAAAAAGAAATTACCTGTTACAACATTACTACGTGCCATTGGTTTCGAGAATGATAAAGATATTCTGGAAATATTTGATCTGGCAGAGGAAGTAAAAGCCAATAAAACCAACCTGAAAAAAGTATTAGGACGCAAACTTGCAGCACGTGTACTTAAATCATGGATGGAGGACTTTGTGGATGAAGATACAGGTGAAGTAACTTCAATTGAAAGAAACGAAGTTATTATTGAGCGTGAAACTATAATTGAACAGGAACACATAGATGAAATTCTTGATTCGGGTATTAGCTCTATCTTACTACATAAAGAGACTGCTAATACTACCGACTATTCAATAATATACAATACATTGCAAAAAGATCCGAGTAATTCGGAAATTGATGCAATTCGCCATATTTATCGTTTACTACGTAGTGCTGAACCTGCCGACGATTCAAGCGCACGTGATGTGATAAACAATCTTTTCTTCTCAGAAAAAAGATACGATTTAGGTGATGTTGGTCGATATAGAATTAACAAAAAACTAAATCTTGAAATTGAAGATGATATCCGTGTTCTTACAAAAGAGGATATTATTGAGATTATTAAGTTTTTAATTGAACTTATTAACTCAAAAGCTGTGGTTGATGATATTGACCACTTAAGCAATAGGCGAGTACGTACAGTAGGGGAACAATTATATACTCAATTTGGAATTGGACTAACTCGTATGGCTCGTATTATCCGTGAAAGGATGAACGTTAGAGATAATGAAGTGTTTACGCCTATCGATTTGATAAATGCTAAAACAATTTCTTCAGTTATCAACACATTTTTTGGTACCAATGCATTGTCTCAATTCATGGACCAGACAAATCCTCTTGCTGAAATTACACACAAACGTCGTTTATCGGCACTCGGACCGGGAGGACTATCTAGAGAACGAGCAGGATTTGAGGTACGTGACGTTCATTTTACTCATTATGGCAGACTTTGCCCTATTGAAACTCCTGAAGGTCCAAATATTGGGCTAATATCATCACTCTGTGTATATGCGAAAATAAATGATCTCGGATTTATTGAAACTCCTTACCGTAAAGCTGGGGAAGGAGTAGTAAATACAAACAATGAAGATGTTATTTACCTCGCTGCAGAAGAAGAGGAAGATAGAATAATAGCACAAGGTAATGCTCCATTAGATGATAACGGAAAATTCATCAATCCTCGAGTTAAAGCAAGAAGAGATGCAGATTATCCTGTAGTTGCTCCGGAAGAAGTGGAGCTAATGGATGTGTCTCCAATGCAAATTGCTTCAATTGCGGCTTCTTTAATTCCGTTCCTTGAACATGATGACGCTAACCGTGCATTGATGGGATCAAACATGATGAGACAGGCTGTACCACTAATCAGGCCTGAATCTCCTATTGTTGGTACCGGAATTGAAGGTCAGGTGATTCGTGACTCACGCTCTCAAATCATATCAGAGGGTAATGGAATAATTACCTATGTTGATGCTACTACAATTAAAATTAGATACGACAGAACTGAGGAAGAGGAATTTACAAGTTTTGAAGATTCAGAAAAAACTTACATTATTCCTAAATTCCGCAAAACAAATCAAAATACTACTGTCGACCTACACCCAATTTGTAAAATTGGACAGAAAGTTAAAGCCGGCGAAATTCTTACTGATGGTTATGCAACTGAAAATGGTGAATTAGCACTTGGTAAAAACCTAAAAGTGGCATTCATGCCATGGAAAGGGTATAATTTTGAGGATGCGATAGTTCTTAGTGAAAGACTCGTAAGCGACGATGTTTTCACATCAGTTCATGTTGAAGAATTTTCACTTGAAGTGCGTGAAACTAAACGTGGAATGGAAGAGCTTACATCAGATATTCCAAACGTTAGCGAAGAAGCCACAAAAGACCTTGATGAAAAAGGTATTGTAAGAGTTGGTGCTCGCATCAAACCAGGTGATATTCTAATAGGTAAAATTACGCCTAAGGGAGAGTCAGATCCATCACCGGAAGAAAAATTGCTAAGAGCTATTTTTGGAGATAAAGCAGGTGATGTGAAGGATGCTTCTCTTAAAGCATCTCCTTCACTTAATGGAGTTGTAATAAATACAAATCTATTTTCGAAAGCTTCTAAAAAGGGTAAAACAAAACTTTCGAGTAAAGCAATACTTCCCAAATTAGATGAAGAGTATGAAGTAAAACTCGAAGAATTAAGAAAGATTCTTATAGAAAAGCTTATAAAACTTACCGATGGAAAAAGCTCAGCAGGTGTAAAAGACTACACAAATATTGATGTAGTACCTAAAGGGGCTAAATTCACTCAAAAAGTACTTTCAGAGATTGATTTCCAATCGGTACAGCTTAATAAGTGGACAACAGATGCACATAAGAATGATCTTATTCGCACTACAGTTATAAATTATCTACGTCGTTTTAAGGAACTCGATGCTGAACTCAAACGTAAACGTTTTGATCTTACCATTGGAGATGAACTTCCTTCAGGAATCATGCAAAGTGCCAAAGTATATGTTGCTAAAAAGCGCAAAATACAGGTAGGTGATAAAATGGCAGGACGACATGGTAATAAAGGTATTGTTTCTAAGATTGTGCGTCAGGAAGATATGCCATTCTTAGCAGATGGTACTCCGGTAGATATTGTGTTAAATCCTCTTGGGGTTCCTTCTCGTATGAACTTGGGACAGATTTTTGAAACTGTTCTTGGATGGGCTGGAAAACAGATGGATATCAAATTCTCTACACCCATTTTTGATGGTGCACAATTGGAGGATTTAGATGTATGGACAGAGAAAGCCGGTATTCCCGCATATGGTAAAACTTATCTTTATGACGGAGGTACAGGTGAGCGCTTTGACCAACCGGCAACAGTAGGTATTATATACATGCTTAAGCTTGGACATATGGTAGAAGATAAAATGCATGCTCGCTCAATTGGACCATACTCACTCATTACCCAACAACCACTTGGTGGTAAAGCTCAATTTGGAGGTCAACGTTTTGGGGAAATGGAGGTTTGGGCTCTTGAAGCATTTGGTGCAGCTCATATACTACAAGAAATTCTTACTGTTAAGTCTGATGATGTTATAGGACGTTCTAAAGCTTATGAAGCAATAGTTAAGGGAGAGGCAATGCCTCAAGCGGGAATTCCCGAATCTCTAAACGTACTTATTCATGAACTTCAAGGATTGGGACTAAACATCTCTCTCGATTAATA
>DATGMV010000179.1:0-2180 GCA_035307185.1 Fermentimonas sp.
CACACGCGCACCAAGCATGTTAGACACTGAAGTTGCTGGAACTTTGAGATCTTTTACCTCTACGTTAGATATTGCACCTACTACCGAAGCTTTACGCTGAGTACTATGTCCTACAACAACTAACTCGTCCATCATACTAAATTCTTCAACTAGGACAATACGCATCCGTTCATCTGTAGCTTGAATCTTCTTTTCTTGAGTTTCAAAACCGATAAATGAAAATACAAGTGTCTGTCCTTTTTCCAAATTGTCCAATTTAAAACGTCCGTCCATGTCTGTAACGACGCCTTTACCAGGTATTTCTTTCACTGCAACGGAAACCCCAATCAATACTTCCCCTGACTCGGCCATTACAGAGCCACCGACAGTCAAATCAGACTGCGCTAAAACGGGTATCTGACATACGATACCCATCAGAAATAATATTGCTATAATATATTTAGTCATGTTATCATCTAATTATAATGTTTTACATTCTTAATTTATCTATTCAATGGAAAGTTTTCTAACTGTTCGATCCTCTCCACCAGCAATAATATAATTACCATCTGAATCGATCGAAAGATTACGAGGTACTTTAAAAGTAGCTTCCAAAGGATCCCCATTAGCTAATGGATTGTTCGAATTTGGATTGCCTGCGACAAGCTCAACCAAATCTCCAAAAACCTTAACAATCACATGTCCAGGCCCACACCAAGGGCAATCACCTTTATTGGCTATAAACATTTCTCCATCTTCATTGACAACCAACCCATGTGGGTGATTTAATCGAGCATCAGTAAGGCGATGCCCAAACTCAATACCTTGACCATGACCACCTACATGTAAGGTTGATGTCCATGAATTATCAGCATTCTTTACAAGCTTGTAGATTGCATGTTCATTGGCGAAAGATGCAAAGAAACAACCATGGTATTTACTATAGGTAATAAAGGCATCTTCCCAATCACCGAAATTTGTGGGAAGGTCTCCAGTTATCTCCCCTCCATAATTGTTTGGATCAATACCACCTGGCTTTTTAACCGCAGAGGTATAAATTTTATAGGTTTTACTTTGTAAATCTGCTTCGGCAATGCGACCTTCAGAATCCATTGCATACACAAAATCATCATCTGGTCCAAATGTCATAGAGTTTACTTTTGCTCCAGGCAAATCTGATTTGGCTATTTTAATCCCCGTGGTGCTATAATCCCAACTATTTTCTTTTGAATAGTAATATATAGTGTGGTCTCTATCCCAAAAATTAGTTACATAAAACGCATCACGCGCATTATTGACTGCAGGACAACAAAGATTATCTGGTGTTGCCAGCTTTTGTATCTGGTTGTCGTCTTGTGAAAGCAAAAACAACCGATTCCCCCAACCTGTTTCAATCAGAAAGATATTGTCTTGTGTCTGACCGGCAAGAGCTGCCACATAATGAACATCACCAAATGTTACCGCATCGAGGGCAGCTCCTGCATAATCTGCATCTGACATCCACGCATCCGTGCCAAGCTTGCCTGCAATGGTTTTTACTGAACGACTTTGTTTATATTTAAAAAGAAGTCCATCCGGGACAATACTGTCGTTGCCAATTACTACCGAAACCTGGTTCAGACCATCAGGTTGTTTGGGCACAAGCCCGGTAACACTTATGCCGTCTGTAGCCGTGAGCACTGCCCTTTTATCAGCAAAATAGACCTGTATGTCTGAAAGCTCTCCAGGGAAATTCCCGTTAATAATAAACGTCTGGTCAATGATCCCCCTAACCGGGAGTATCTCATCAACAGCGATGGGTTTGCTACGATCGTATTTATTTATTATTTCAGGAGTTTTCTCAATGACCGCCTCCTTACTGCAGGCTGCTATCAAAAGTAGCAGAGATAAAATAGATAGAAAATGAACTTTAAATTTCATCATATCATTTAAATTAGATTAATAAATTGTTGTTGTCATGAATTAAGAATGGGTAACACATCTTATAATAGTGTTATTCAGAATAATGAAGATAGCTATCTTTAGTTCATAGGCATATTAGAGTTTATATTTAATAGTTTATTATAGCGCTCTTTTACATATCTTTGTGATAGGAAAGAATCAGTTATCACAAATGAAATACGACAAAGTCCGAAAAACTCCGAGTCAGTTACTGTCTTTAACGGGTTTTACCCCCGAAGAATTTGAAGCGTTCATACCCA
>DATGMV010000180.1:0-6077 GCA_035307185.1 Fermentimonas sp.
ATGGGTTTTTAAAGGCATAAGGTTCTCTAAAAATGTCAATGGATTGTGTTTGTATACAATCCATTGACTGACCTTTTTGTCGAACATCTGCATTATCCCTCAATAGGTTGCTCCCCAGCAGAGCCTATCTCCGTTTATACATACAATGTAAAATTCGTTATAAAAACAGTCTGATTTTGTACTTGACAAAAATAAATACCATTAAAAATGTCCATTAGACGGTACGGTCTCAAAAAAACCATTAAAAATGTCCATTATACCGTATCTCATATTAATAATTTAGAAAGAGAATTTTCAAGAAACAAAGCAACTGAATAATAAGCAAACTATCTCATAAAAAAAGCTGTCTCGAATAGGAGACAGCTTTTTCGTATTGACATATACGTTAAAAAACTAAAGTATAATTGTTTTTTGAACGTTTTTATCCAACTTTTTTGGTGATGCTTTGCCTTGAACTTTAAAATGATAAGTAGGAGATTTTCTATTGCCCATTGCTGGATTAACATCTTCTTCAATCAAAAGAAGTCTTTCGCTAAAATCACCAAGACTTGTACCATCTTTAAAATGGAAGTTTAATCCAAAGACATATCTATCAATACCATGATCAGGATGATCTTCTTCATCCACATCATTACCCAATGGTGGTTCTTCAGCTCCAATTATATAAGCAGATTTAAATTTGCTGTCACGACTCATAGAAACCAACACATCTTTTCCTAAAAACTTCATGCCCGTATGTTGATTAGCAGGTATTGAAATGCCTGCTTCTTCTGTGTAATAGAATGCAAGACCATAGTCATCTTCATAAAGATTTGGGAGATAGTATAAATTTTTATATTCACTCTCATCATTGTCTTCATCTACATCAATGGCTTTTACCATAACCTGCAACAAGGTAGTATCACTGGTAGCTGTCGATATAAATGCTCCTGTTTCAACAGCATCAGCTTCATCCTCGTATTCTACATCGTTGAAATCATCTATCTTCAAATTGGCAGCTATGTAAATTTCTTTTGACATATAGATGGTGGTAGGATCATCTGCAACGCCTGTGCCATAGTTTGCCATATTCATATATAATGAGCTACCAGGAAAAGTAATTATTCCATCTTTCATTTTACCTAACGGATATTTAGCATTATCTTCAGAAAGATTATCATAGGCAGAGCCAATAGAGTGCATACCATATCCCCAATCAACACCTATATTACCAGCAAACATAAAAACGTCACCTGATTTACCGGCTTCATCATCAATCTCAATAATTGTATAATAATTTTGGCTTTCGTCAAAATCACCTGGTTCATTATATGGATATCCATCATATATACCGTCTTCGTCGGGAGTAGGATCGAAATCAGGGTCACCATCATCATTAATGAACTCAACACCAGTTGGAACCTTGTATGGATTTTTGAATCGATAACGCACAACGTCACCAAGTACAACCGAATCTGCATACACATACATAGGTAAAGGATTTACACCAAAGAAAGCAGTGAAAGCTCCATCTACATATATTAATGGCCTTGTAACAGGTGACCATTTAATCCGCGTTACATTAGTTGCTACATACGGAAGATCAGCTGCATAAGGATTGACAAAACCATCTCCTTCAACAAGCAATCTTAAATTATAAGTTACTCCTTCTGCAGCGTTGGGGAAAGTAACCTCAAAAGTTGTTTTAGCTTGACCGTCAACAAAACTAACGGTTGCAGGAACATTAAAAATATCCTTATCGTTTACTTCTACTGTAATTGGAACATCAACAGCACCCACAGAGTCTTTACGAGCAATTGTCAATTCAAATTTTCTTGGTGCAGTAGGCTCCAGCTCAAATGCTGATTCGTTAGCAGGGAAATAAACCCCCTGCGTTCCAGCTGGTGCTGCGGGAGATGGGGTGGGCTGTATAGGATCTTCTTCAGAACAGCCTGCAAAAGCAATCAACCCAATAAAAAACCCCAATAAATATATCTTTTTCATTATTTTCATAATTTATAAATTTAATTCGTTTAAGGATTATTCCTCCACAGGCTTGGGTGCTGGAGCCGATGGATTGTTATCTGCTTCAGACAATACCGGATTGGCTTGAATTTCAGCTTCGGGAATTCTCCAAAGTAAGATATCACTTCCAGATGGAATGTTGAAAACCATAGTAGCGTTAGGATAACCTCCACCGCGACGATCCACTCCTTTGTTCAATCTCATAATATCATACCAGCTCAAGCCTTCACCCCACAATTCTATTCTACGATGACGAACTACTTCTTCTTGTTTATCTGTAGCCTCAAATGAATAATCTGGATCGCGATACTTTGTAACAAAATCGACAAGAGCATCCTCGTTACCAGCCACAGCATCAGCCTCTGCTTTTATAAGATGCATCTCTTCAATACGCATCAAAGGTATATCGTTTGCATTGGTGGATGTTCCTACTTCTCCTTTATAAGGTCCAAATTTCACTTGAGTAAAGGGTGCATATTTTATACCATCCACAAAATCTTGCTGTTCTTTTGTTAAGTTATAAGAGATTTTATTCTCATTTAACCACCATCCTTTTCTTACATCGGATTCGGGTATGGATTGATATAGTTTCTTATTTATTTGAACACCTTTAGATACTGTAGAATAACCATTTCCATTAAACGAACCCATATGAGAATACCAATTCACAATGCCCGAAGTTACAACGCGGTCCGTTTCGGCAATAACGATCCCCCACATCCAGTTCTTCTCTTGTATATCTGAAAAAGCAAGTTTACTCGCTTCTGCAAAAGTTGTTGGTTCAGCATCAGAAGCTTCAATTGCTCCGTCTGCATCGATACCAGCTTCTGTATATTTATGCATTGTTAAATGAACACGTGCACGCAATCCATAAGCAACAGCTAAGCTAACGTATCTTTTATCTTTGCGTTTAACGCCACCTGCTTCAGCAGATTCAAGCAGCTCGATAGCAGTATTTAGATCAGAGAGTATCAAATCATATACTTCTTGCACTGTAGAACGCTTAGCTCCACCCACTAAACCAACTTCCTCCGCATTTTTATCGGTTACAATAGGAACACAAGGTTTCGACTCATTCCCTACATAATTAAACTGGAACAACTGAGCCAGACCAAAATAACTAAATGCGCGAACAGATAGACCTTGAGCCAAATAGAACTGAGTCGTCGGATCTTCTGTTTCTGGATCGTTGGCACCAATAACGCTATTCGCTGTATAAATCAGAGAATAAAAGTTATTCCAAACAATTTGAACTTCTCGAGAAGTATAGGAGCGATCAGCATATTCTAAATTATTTCCCATCCAGTTGTAGCCATTATCTTCTGTTACAACATCTTGACCATTGGCATCGGTAAAAAGCATAATGGATGGATAGCCAAAATCATTGTGACGCTCAGCATTTAATGCTTTCTCATTGGGCATATATTGATTGAACTGAGCAAAAATAGCATTCACACCTGCTTCAGCTCTATCGGGATTGCGATCATACACATCTTCTTTTTGAGAAGAAGTAATTTCATCACCTCCAGGTAATGTGTCTAAATCGCTACATCCTGCGAATATCAACACAAAACCAATAAAAGCGATTAGCGAAGACAATTTTTTAGTTTTCATATATTTCTTCATTTTTTTATCGATTTAAAATGTTAGACTCAAACCACCTGATATTGTACGGATGGGAGTGTAACGAGCTGTTGTTGCTGAAGTAAAACTTTGACGTGGATCTAATCCTTGACGACTAGAAATTAAAGCTACGTTATCAGCTGTCAAATAAATACGTAAGTTTTCAAACTGAATCTGTCTCAACCAATTTGAAGGAAGTGTATAACCAACAGTTATATTATTCAAGCTTAGATAATCTGAGCTTGTTAAGAAACGAGTTGAAGTACTGTTTGCATACTTGTCATTGGCATCTACTCGAGGAACATCTGTGTTTTTATTTTGTGGTTTCCATGACTTATGAATGTCATTATGCCAATTATTGCCTGCGTAGCTTCCAGTGCCCCCATGCATTAAACGTGCATAACCACTGTCGTAAATTTCACCACCTAACTGGTAAGAAAACTGAACAGAGGCATCAAACCCAAATGCTTCTACCGAAGTTCCAAAACCACCATATACTTTAGGCAGTAAATCCTTAGATGCGATTTTAAAATTTTGTGCTGTTGAATAGTCATCGGTTCTGTATCTTACACCATCGTCATCTGTAGCGTAATATTCCGCCAATCCTGTTTCAGTATTAACACCTGCATATTCGGTCAAATACATGCGATACATAGAATAACCTTCTTCGTAAATACGGGTTCCATCTATCAACTTTCCTCCCAGATCTGGATGGAGTTCATTAATTTTATTTTTCACCATTGTAGCATTGGCGAACAAATTCCAACTAAGATCTTTGGTTTTCAATATTCCCCAGTTTAAATCAACCTCTACTCCTGAGTTGGTCATTGAACCTACGTTCATAGGTAATGAATTATATCCAAGACTTCCTGCTACTGGTTTGTTGTATAGCATATCGCTTGATTGTCTACCAAAATATTCGACTGTACCAGACAATACGTTAGATAACACTGCGAAATCTAAACCAATGTTGTAAGAAGTAGATGTTTCCCAAGTTAAATCTGGGTTGCCTTTATAGATCAAAGCTCCATCAGAAAAAACACCATCCGCACCTATCATCTTAAATTGATCTAACCATGCATAGTAGTTTCCAATATCGTCATTACCTTGTTGTCCGTAGGAAGCTTTCAATTTCAACATGTCCACCCAAGAAATATTGTTCATAAAGGATTCTCTTGTAAGAAGCCATGCAGCACTTGCCGACCAGAAGTTACCCCAGCGATTGTCAGGACTAAATCGTGAAGAGGCATCACGTCTATAAGAGAGACTAGCGAAATATTTATCGTTGAAAGAGTAGTTCACTCTACCGATATAACCTTCAGTGGCGTATGTGTCTTTGCCGCCCCCCCCTCTAAGTTGGTCAATAGCATTACCTACATAGTAACTATCGGGGTCATAAAGATTTTGTCCCGAAGCAAACATAAGCTCTTCTTTCCATGAATATCCATCATAACCTAAGGTGTAATCCAATTGATGTATATCATTAATAGAATGACGATAGTTGGCAAAATATTGCTGATTAAGACCGATTGACCTAGTTTGTTCTTGATAAGCGGTTCCTCCATATTCAGCAGATTGTCCCATATAAGGATTACCTAAGTTGCTATAACGGGTATTATCAAGATTAAGTCCATATCGTGCCGATAAAACTAACCCTTTTATAGGTGTTGCTTCAGCAAACCAAGAGGTGTTCATGATATCCATTAAGTAATTGGTTTTATCATAAATTAAATCACCAGCTGGGTTAGAGATAGACATATACGATCGGTCAAAATTAGTGCTCGTTTTGCTTGTACCATAATCATACACTTTTCTTCCATTGTTAAGTATGATTTGTTTCGTTGCGGCATCTCTCACATACAAAGGGTATATGGGTGCAATATAGTTAGCAATAAAGAAAGCATTTCCAGAGGAGTTTGTAGTTGTTTGCTCACCAGGATATTGACTGTCTGAATGGTTATAACTTACGTTTCCTCCAACTTTAAGCCACTCTTTCAATTTATAGTCGGCTTTTAACCTTCCAGAATATCTGGTAAAACCTGAACCAGAAACCACACCTGCATCATCTAAATAACCCAATGACATATAGTAGTTGCTTCTTTCGTTTGCACCAGACATAGAGAGATTGTACTCTTGACGTACATTTTCTTGAAAAGTTTCATCTGCCCAATTGTCGGGTCTGTAATAATAATCACCATCGCTATAACCCAAGGTTGCGTTGGGATTTAATTTTCCATTTTGCCCAATCATTAACTCACCATCAGGCATTGTGTAGATTTGATAGCCAGATCCACCTTCCGTATTTTTAATCAACTGTTGATTGGCATATCTATTTGCTCTGGCAGGCGCATAACCAAGATTATATATACCTGCATTGTAGATTGCTTCGTAAGATTTCTCAAGGTAGCTTTGTGGGTTGTCAAACACATTGTAGTTTTTTACGGCTCGTG
>DATGMV010000181.1:0-6057 GCA_035307185.1 Fermentimonas sp.
AGGAGGTAAATTGTTGAAATTATCCCAGCCAAATGTTTGTTCAACACCCTTTTTATCACGTCGTTTGATATCCAGTCCAAACAGCTTGTGATTCTCACTCCATCTTTTTGTGAAGTTAGTGCCAACAAAACCATTTATACCAGTTATGAGAATTCTTTTCATCGATGTTTAATTATTTATAAATCTCATTTCACCAACCCCTCCACCAGTTTAACATATTCATCTGTGACTTTTTCCTTGGAGTAGAAGTTCTCAATATTCATATAACCATTCTTGCCCATTCTTTCAAATTCTGATAATGAGCTGTTTCTCAATAAATCAGCCATTCTTACAGAATTGGTTTTTGAATTTCTTTCAGTAAACAGATATGCGCAATCCTTATCTTTCAGGAAGTTGATTATTGGAGTGTTATCACCTGATATAACTAACAAAGGCTTTGCACAAGCCATAATAGTATACACTTTAGAAGGGAAACCATGTTTCTCAGTGTCTGGCGACATAAATATAAACTGGATATCAGAATATGCAAGAAGCGATGGCATCAGCTCTCTTGGCTGATAGGGCAGAATATGAAGCTTCTCTAAATTCCTTTTCCTTTTTTCATCAATCAGTCTATCCTTTTCAGCACCCTCACCAATTACAAAAAACTCTACATGATCATTTCTCAGTTCATCTGCCAGAGCAATCAAAGGATCCCAGTCCTGCGCAATACCAATATTCCCGGCATACATAACCTTGATAGAATCTGTATTGGGAAACAACTCATTATTTAATTCCAGAGTTGATTTTTCAATTGGTTTATATATATCTGTATCTACAAAATTTGGAATAACATGCAGTTTAGATTTGTCTTTAAACCTTGGCGCGATAGTTTCGTAGAAGATTTTATCTATTGTAGTAACAGCATTTGATCTATTATAAACAAAACTTTCCATCCCTTTCAGGAACGAAATTACTGCACCCGATTTCAATCCACCTTCTTCAATTAAAAGGTCAGGATAAATCTCCTGAACATTATAGATAACCTTTGCCCCTTTCAGTTTAGCAATAATAACATTAATAAATCCGATAGTCAGTGGTGGCGATGGAGATAAAATCAGATCAACCTTTTTCTCACTAAGTGCAAGAACAAAAGAAATAATATGCCAATATATAAAACCGAGCAACCTCAGAAAAGTACTCTTAAACTTCTTTTGATAAACATGTTTTACCTTAATCCCATTAAAGTTGCTTTCATAATATAAGCCCAACGCTCTCCTCTTTAATGGCTGTTTGTTTAATTCACTATCAACAACATTATAATGAGGAGTGGTTGTCAGCACAGCAACATCATAACCGGACTCTTTAAATTTTAAAGCAATATCATTATAAAGGTATGCTGTTGAAACACCATCAGGACTAAAAACTAAACTATGTATCAATATTTTCTTACTCACACTAACTCTATTAAAGGATTTTTTCTTGTATGCTGTATTAATCTATTTCGATTATTATTCTATCATTTTATCAGAGATTCATATAAGTCGATATACTCTTTATACCTGTCTTCCTTTTTATAAAGCCTATTAACCCGGTTAACACAAGCATCAGAATAATATTGCTTACCATTATCCTTAATCACTCTAATTGCTTCAACTAATTTGCTGATATTACCTTGTTCAACAACTATGCCCGTAGATTCATCAATAGATTCGGGACTGCCTCCGGTATTGTATGTAATTACAGGAGTACCACATGCTAATGACTCCAGATTAGTCGTCGGAAAAGTATCTTCATAAGTTGTATTTATATAAACATCACTTGAAGCATACAGTTCGGCCAACTCCTCTACACTTTCAGTGCGCTCAATTCCCAATATTTCAACAGGTAGCTGATCTTTTTGTTTTCGAGTCAGACCCACTAAAATTATCTGATAATCAGCACCTAGTGTCTTGCTTAGCTCAATAAAATCCTCCAACCCTTTTCTCTGACTCCAGATACCAGCAACTCCAAGTAGAATAAACTTATTCTGCAAACCATATCTTTCTCTGAATTCATTATTCCCGGTAGGTTTGAATACTGAGGTGTTTATACCATTATTAATAACACTAGATGGATACTTCTGTAAAAATGAATCTTTTAAAATATCTGATAACCATTGCGATACAGGTACTAATGTCAGATTGGACAGAGAATTAAACAACTCGTTCTTCAGTATGTAGTTTTTTTCAGAGCGATCGATAAATAAACTAGCAGGATATTCATTTTTCTGTGGACAACTATAACACTTTGTTCTCCACTTTTCACATCCAACATAAGAAAAATGAGTGCAATGACCGGTTATAGACCAGCAATCGTGTAAAGTCCACACAACAGGAACATCCACCTTACTCAGGTAATTAAACAGTATCTCAATATTTATATAATACCCATGAATGTTATGAAGATGAATTATATCAGGTTTAATTTTATCTACTTGTTGAATAAATAATTTGGTCGACTTCACAGATCCCAGCCCATGTCTGTCAAACAGTCTGGTTTGCAACCCATGCATTTTGATACCCAGGTCGTTCCCAATTCTTATTAAGTTGGATTCACTATATCTTTCATTTCTACCGAATGCAATATAACTTTCCCAACCCGATGCAATAGCAGTGTGTGCAATCTCTTCGGCAATCCTTCCGGTAGATCCGGAATTAACAACTGAATTTATCTGGAGAAGTTTTTTCATTCAAAAATATTAAACAAAAGATGAAATAAATCTTTATTATTTATCAACCATGATGAGTTGTTCTTATTTTTGTAAATCGAATCATAAGCCATTTCTTGCAAATGAAACTGTTAAAGTATCTTATAAGCGCTATAAATATAGTCACAATAATATCCGGTTGTTCTGCTGATGTAGAAAAACCGGACAAAAATAATAAAGAATATTTTTACATAATAGTAATCGGTCAAAGTAATGCTGCAGGTAAGGCACCTGTAGAATCATCACCCGGATGGCTTAAGAGTAGTAATTATCAAGTAGATAATTACTATGTATGGAACAGTGAAAAAAATATCTTTCAACCATATCAGTCAGGAGTAAATGTAGGAACAGAGATTAATAGTGATAATCATCTGGGGTTTGATATATTTTTCGCCAAACTATTTACTGATAAATACAACAAGCAGCTTTACTGTATCAAACAAACATTAGACAGCACTCCTATTTCCGAAAAAGGCTCTCCCGCTCCGGGCAGATGGACTCCATCCTTACATCTGATTCCAGATAACGAAAGAAGTATGATCAGTGAATTAAATATAAAGTTGGAAAATGCTCAAAGATTTGCTGATATGAATGATATTAAACTTACACCTGTAGCTGTCTTACTGCATCAGGGCGAAAGTGATGCTTCAGAAGCGGTCAGATTAAATGATTATGAAACAAACTTTACTTCCTTAATCAGTTATCTCAGAGAAAACATAAATGATACAATCCCAATAATCAATGGAGAGATCTTTTATGTCAACAATAACTTCAAAAAAGTAAATTCAATCTTTCATTCATATTCAGAAAAGGATCAGAACTTCATGACAGTAAATATGCAAAATCACCAATCAAGCATCGGGGATAACCTGCATTACGATATCGATGCGCTTGAATATTTAGGCAGAAAGATGTTTGAGTATTATGAAATTCTGAAAAAATAGATTCAAATTAACCTCAGGTTCTTGATTTTCTCCCTCCGCTAAATATCCTGTATACCCCGGGGGTATATTTCTCTAAAAAGATAGACAGAGCTAAACAAAACGTGAAGGTAATGAATCCGGTCAGTATATATACGATAGTGGAATTCGGTATCAGGAATGAAAGCGACTCTTTAAATACCATTACAATAATATGCGCATGCAGCATATAGATTGTAAATGAATAGTGATAATACTTGTTAGGTACTTTATCCATAAGCTTGTAAATATGCCTGCAATTCCAGACAAAAAGTGAGAAAGAAATAATAAATAATCTTTCAAAAAGGTTCACATCATTTACATGCGTATTAGTTCCCCAGTCCATATAAATGTTTGCAGCAGCAAAAACTATGGATAATGCCAGCAACAGGTAAATATTAATTCTTTTTTCCAACAGATAGCTGTTTTGTGAAATAACGCCACCAATTACGAAGTATAATAACGAGTCAAGTTTTAAGAACCAAAAGTTAAAGCCATTGTCAGTAAAATCCAATGCAAATAAAACTATCAAAACCGGAATATAGAGATACTTATTACTTACCACTATCTTTAAAACTGGTGCCAACAATGTCATTATAAACAGTATCCTTACAAACCACAGTACAGTGTTATCGCCTAGTAAAACAGATATTATGTTTTCCCAGACACTCTTTTCTACAATCAGCTCCTGATTCAGATGAGGATAAACCGACTGAATTAAAAACATTAAAACGAAAGTCGTAATTGACCATAAGAAATATGGTACAACCAATGTTCTTGTCTTCTTCCTGATCAGATCTTTATAATTGTCCCAGGAATTTTCATATTTTAGGAACAGGAAAAAACCACTAATAGCAAAAAACAGAGGAACAGCTATACGTGAAATATTGTCACTAATCGTTTTTTGAAAAATCCAATGGAGATTCTCAACATTGCTATAAAATGTATAACTGTGGATAAATACAACAAGTAAACTTAACAGGAAGTATAACTGACTGAATTTTAAACTGTTGTTTTTTACAATTAACGAAGTGTCTCTTTCCATTTATGCGCAGTTATTTATTAATCATAAATGATATAAGTTCTGAAATAGGGCTCTATATATCTTGATTCCTGTACTTTATCTTTTTCAAAAAATGTGATATATGGATAATTGTAGAAATTAACATGACTATAGTATGATCCCTGATCTATAAAGGAATTAATATTTTTAACATACAGGAAAGTCATTAAAGTAACAATATAAGCGTATCCAATCACTTTATTAGTTTTTTTCAAGAACAGGTATTGCAGTACGTCTACCAACATTATTATCTCAAAATAACGCATATATACATTAATTCTTGACGAGATAAGCGCACTGCTCATAAATACAAGATATAGTAAAAAGCCAAGAATATATATTTTTAGAAACAGATCCCTGATCGAGTTTCTTTCATAAATATGATATGTCAGTACTATTGGAACAAATATTACAACTCTCAGCATCAGACTTAAAATATCAAATGAGCTGCTTTGAGTATATGAACCCACCTTACCGCCTATAAGGTCAAGTGTAGCGAAAAAGGAAAATAAGAGCTGACTTAAAACAACTCCAACTCCCAATGCAGCTATTGAAAGAATTGTAACCTGTTTAAGGTTATAGTTCTTCAATAAATTCACAACAGGGAGAACAAAAAGAATTATACTTGAAAAATGGATACTGAACAGTAGAAAGCACCAGAGGTAATATTTCAGATAATTTTTGTTTTGCAGATGAGGTATAGCATAGTAAATGAAAATACTGATACAGAGACCTTGCCTGATGCCACTAAATGGATAAATCAGATAAAAGGTACAGTAGAAAATGAATAGACTTAATATTGGTTTTACACTATACTTCTTTATAAACAACCAGATCAGAATAAACGAAACTGCTGAATATAGAGCTGATAAACTCTCAGGTGTTAAATTAAATAACTTCAGCCATATAAATGAAATAATCGAAAACCCTAATTCTGTAGTAATATGGCCAAAGTCTCCATTAGTGATTAATCTTTCAAATTCTTCCGAGGAGTTAGTGAATAAATATATATAATTAAAATAATCGCTACCTTGTCCATATCTCAAAGTAACGAATATCAATAACATAAAAAACAGATATATACCAATCTTTTTCGATGATTCAGAAAAAAACTCGTAGGTAGAGGCTAATAATAATACTATAAAGATAAAGTGATACATTATAAAATATAGAGACTACTATTATTGCTGTTTTATATTATGTTCTTCAATAAACTTCAAAGTCTCCTTAAACCATGGCATATTTTCGTCAAAATATATCTGTCTATTATTCTCATCCCTGTAGTGAGACCATATAACAACACCATC
>DATGMV010000182.1:0-2222 GCA_035307185.1 Fermentimonas sp.
AATCAACAAGGGAATTTGGTATAGAGATAGTGTATTAACTTTTTCTATGGACTCGATTAAATTCAATCCGTTAAGGCGGCATGATTTTACAATAGAACTGACAACTGCTGATATTTATCCTTATAAAGATATCTGGTTGCATGTTGAGCACAACCTTAATGATTCGGTTTATAGATGCGATACTCTGCATAGCCGTCTGGCAGATGATTACAATAAATGGCTTGGAAGTGGAACAGGAGGATTGCATCAACTTTCCTTACCCTTTAAATCTTCAGTAGCTTTAGATACATCCCGAGTTTATGTTTTAAAAATCAACCAACTTATGAACAATAATCCTCTTAAAGGAATTGAAAAGGTTGGTATTAAAGTGGTTGAATACTAATAAATAGGAATATTAATTTATAATCTTAGTTTAATTTTCTATTATTGGTATTGATGAATTAGTGATTTGAGAATTAATTAAAATGAAAATAGTATTTATTGGATCGGGCAATTTGGCAACGCATTTATCGGTTGCATTAAAGAAGTCTGGAAACGATATAGTTCAGATATTCAGCAAATCCATTGAAAATGCTAAATTGCTTGCTTCTAAATTGGATGCCGAGCCTGTTGATAATATAAAATCAATCCGGAGTGAAGCAGATTTGTATATATTTTCGGTTAAAGATGACGCCCTCCTTGAAGTTGTCAAGTCAATGCCTTTAACCGGTGGTATATGGGTTCATACTTCGGGTAGTTTGCCGATGAATCTCTTGTCAGAATATAAATCAGATGGATATGGAGTGTTTTATCCATTGCAGACATTTAGCAAAAGTCGTGAAGTTGACTTCCGGAACATTCCAATTTTTATAGAAGGAGATAGTTGCCACACAGAGAATGTTTTAGAGAGTATTGCCAAATTAATTTCAGGTTCTGTTAGGGTTCTTGATTGTGATAAAAGGCTTTATCTGCACTTGGCAGCAGTATTTGCTAATAATTTCAGTAATCATACTTATCTATTAGCATCTGAAATATTAAATCACCATGATATTCCTTTTGATGTATTAAAACCGTTGATTAGGGAAACTGCAGCTAAAGTCATGGAAATGGACCCTAAGAGTGCTCAAACAGGCCCGGCAATCCGTTACGATGAAAAAATCATTCAAAAACATATTGATCTTATTAAAGACAACGAGACTAAAGAAATCTACAAGCTTTTAAGCAAAAGTATTAATAAACATTCCAAATGAGCGCTATAAATTACGATCTGAAGAAGATAAGAGCTTTTATATTTGATATTGATGGAGTTCTCTCCAAACAAACTATCACCCTTTCATCTAATGGTGAACCACTGCGTACTGCTAACATTCACGACGGCTACGCATTGCATCTGGCAGTAAAATGTGGATATGGTGTAGCTATTATCACAGGTGGAAATTCACCTTCTGTTAAAGTACGATATGAATCATTGGGAATAAAAGACATCTATTTAAAATCTGAAATTAAAATGACAGATTTTCATGATTATTTAAAGAAGACAGGGTACAAACCTGAAGAAATAATATATGTTGGTGATGATATACCCGATTACAAAGTAATGATGAATGTGGGTTTACCAATTGCATCAAACGATGCTGCTCCCGAAATAAAAGCAATTGCTAAATACATATCACCAAAAAAAGGTGGGGAAGGAGTAGCCCGGGATGTAATTGAGCAGGTGTTAAAAGTTCATGGTCACTGGATGAGTGATGTTGCTTTCAGCTGGTAATTTATTATATTATTTCACCTGTAAAATCATTTAAAACGGTATCTTTGCATATATAAATCTAAAATCCTCCGGATAATGGCAAAATTCATTGGTTATGTTGTGGTTGACAAGGATCGCTGTAAAGGATGTGATCTTTGTGTTGTTTCATGTCCCACAGACGTTCTCGAACTAGAACCACGCGAAGTAAATGATCGTGGGTATCATTATGTATATATGAAAGACCCTGACGCTTGTATTGGTTGTGCAAACTGTGGGTATGTTTGCCCGGACGCTTGTCTTACAGTATACAAAAAGAGAGTCGATTAATTATTCACCTAAAAATCCTTTGATAAATATAATAGTATGTCAGAAGCGATATCTTTGATGAAAGGGAACGAAGCCATTGCACATGCAGCAATTCGTTATGGAGTTGATGGCTATTTTGGTTACCCTATCACACCTCAGTCTGAAATTATAGAAACCCTGATGGCGGAAG
>DATGMV010000183.1:0-10500 GCA_035307185.1 Fermentimonas sp.
CTATTAAATTCAGACGTAATTACGGTAAATCTCCCGCTTTGCACTGTGCATTTGAGAAGGCTGAAGGTGATGTTATTATTACAATGGATGCCGATTTGCAGGATAGTCCTGAGGAGATTCCCGAGTTGTATCAAATGATTATTAATGATGGTTATGATTTGGTTTCGGGCTGGAAGAAGAAGAGGTATGACAATAAGCTTACCAAAAATATCCCTTCTAAGTTATTTAATGCTACTGCAAGAAGGTTGTCCGGCATAAAGTTACATGATTTTAACTGCGGATTAAAAGCTTATACTAAGGCTCTTGCTAAGGATATTGAAGTTTATAACGATATGCACAGGTATATCCCGGTGTTGGCTAAGAATGCAGGTTATACGAATATTGGAGAGAAGGTGGTGCAGCATCACCCAAGAAAGCATGGAAAGAGTAAGTTTGGTACGAGCAGATTTTTTAATGGTTATCTTGATTTACTAACTCTTTGGTTTTTAAACCGTTTTGGCAAAAAACCAATGCATTTCTTTGGATTGTGTGGAAGTCTGATGTTTTTTATTGGTTTTATCGCAATTGTATTGGTTGGTGCAATTAAACTGTATGATTTGAGACAGGGTAATCCGTCGCGACTTGTTACAGATTCGCCCTACTTCTATATTTCTCTTACAATGATGATTCTTGGTACTCTACTATTCCTTGCAGGCTTTTTGGGTGAGTTGATTTCAAGAAATTCTCCAGAGAGGAATGTTTACAGGATTGAGAAAGAGTTATAATAAAAAAATACTAACATATAATAATATGAGACATTTATCTCAATTATTTTTATTTTCGTTTATTCTACTTGTATCGTGCAATAGCGGTAATAATAAGCGAGCGTATGATGATTATTTTCAGGAGCAAGGAGAAATTTTTACTACATCATACAATATTAAGTATGCCTACAGCAGATCGTTAAAGAATGAGATTGTTGATGAACTTAATAGGTTTGATCTCTCTTTAAATCCTTTTAAGGAGAATTCGATTATTACTAAAATAAATAGGAATGAGGATGTTGAGCCCGATTCATTCTTTATTCGTCTTCTTAAAAAATCTGATGAGATTTCACGTAATACTAATGGTTATTTTGATATTACCGTTTCTCCAATAATTAATGCTTGGGGATTTGGTTACAGCAATTCAGATAATGATATTACTCCAGAAATGATAGATAGCCTGAAAGAGTTTGTGGGGTATGAGAAGATTAGTATAAATGATGAGGGAGAGGTTGTTAAAGCCGACCCACGTTTGCATCTTAACGCTTCGGCAATTGCAAAGGGTTATTCTTGCGATGTAGTGGCCGATTTGCTTGATAGTTACGGCATTGAGGATTACATGATTGAGATTGGTGGAGAGATAACTGCCAAAGGTGTTAATGAGAAGGGGGTTTGCTGGCGTATTGGGGTAGATAAGCCTATGGATGATGCTATTATAATACAACATGAGCTTCAAGCTGTGCTGTCGCTTTGTAATAAGTCGCTTGCTACATCAGGCAATTACAGAAATTTTTATGTTAGGGATGGCAAAAAATATGCCCATACAATTAATCCACATACAGGTTATCCGGCAGAAACAGATCTGTTGGGTGCTACGGTGATTGCTGACGATTGCATGACCGCCGATGCTTATGCAACTGCTTTTGTGGCAATGGGTATTGATAATTCTGTTGAAGTTGCTAAAGGCGTGGAGGGGTTGCACTATTATTTTATCTTCGCTAATGAGGATGGTTCGTTCGGCACTGTTTATTCCGACGGGTTTGAACAGTTTTTTGCTGAGTGAGTAGTTTTATATGGTCATTATTGGGATATAGTGATTAGTGATATACAGTGATTAGTATTATATTGTTAATAGTATTATTTTCAGTTTATGGAAGCATATAACAAAAATATTATTAGGATGTCATCGCTAGAGGCAGTGGAGGTGAGGATTTATTATGATGTGTATAATACTAATGCAGGTAAGGTTTTAATTGCCTCTACAGATAAGGGTGTTTGTTTTATTGCTTTAGGTGAGGATGAGTTTATGTTTGATGAGCTTGTAAGAGAGTATCCGAATGCTAATTTGATAAAACAGAATAGTGAGTTGCACAATTTATCATTATCATATATAAATAGTCCTGCCGCTGATGTGAGTGTTCCTTTTCATATTAAGGGAACCGACTTTCAACTGAGGGTTTGGAGCGAGTTACTAAATATTAGTCCGGGAGAAAAAAGGAGTTACAAAAAGATTGCCGAAGATATTGGTATGCCAAAGGCAGCGAGAGCTGTGGGTACGGCTGTGGGGCAAAATCCTATTTCTTGTTTAATTCCCTGTCACAGGGTAATTAGGTCGGATAACACTTTAGGGGGTTATCACTGGGGGCTTGATGTTAAGAAGAAGCTGCTCGATGCAGAATCATTATACGAAGTTTAATCAGTATATTAATAAAATATCTTTATGAATTTTACAACTAACTACATGAATATTACAACTTACTATATGAAAGCAAATTACATTGTTACAATTTTAATTACACTGTTTTTAATTCAATTTACAACAGCTCCGGCTTTTGCACAAGATAATGATTCGGATGATTTTCCGAATATTTCTTTTGATGGTACTTTAAAGAATAAGTATGAGTATGCTATAGATACTAATTATTCTCGTTTTTCTGTACGCAACTCGAGAGTTGGTGTTAAAGGAAATGTAAATGAATTCACGGGTTATCGTGTTCAGTTGGAGCTGAGTGATGAGGGCGAGTTTAAGGTTCTTGATCTTAGCGGTACTATTTATCCTGTGGACAATCTTTCGTTGACATTGGGGCAAACGGGTATACCTATTTTTAATTCATATATCACAACCCCCGGAGATATGATGTTTGCAAACCGTGCTTTTATTGGTAAATACTTTTTGAGTACTCGCGACTTGGGTGTTAACGCTAAATATAACTTCAATATGGGTGCAGTGCCTACAAAATTGGAGTTTGGTGTGTATAATGGTAATGCTATTAATGATCCGGTTTGGAAAAGAAATTTATCGTATGGTGGTAGAGTTGAGCTTGGAAATATGAAGGGACTGAGGTTTACTGCTAAGTTTTATGATTATTTGAAAAACGACTCAACACATTTTTTTGTTTATGGAACAGATTTGAGGTATGAGATAAATAATTTTAAAATTGAGACTGAGATAATGAAGAAAGAGAGTAAAACAGAGTTTCATAACGATTTACTCTCCTATTATATTCAGAGTGCCTACAGAGTGCCGGTGAAGTCTAAATATTTTGATAGTCTTTTGCCCGCAGTACGATGGGATGCTGTTGATGAGACTCCAAACGAAAAAGGTTTTGATGCGAACAGACTTACTATTGGTATGGGGTTGGATCTTGCAGGAGAAACATTTAATACGCTTTTGAGACTCGATTACGAAATGTATGTTATGAATAACACGATGTCGATATTCAGTGTTAATGATCATATAGATTCAGATAAGATTACACTTGAATTGTTGCTTACGTTCTGATTTGCTGTAGAGGAGTTATAGAGAAACTATTGAGTGGTTGCTGAAAGGCTGTTGAATGGCTCTATAAAAAGGGTCTGAGAGTCTGCTAAAAAGCATTAGAGTTGTTGCAGTAATGATGTACTCGTGCTGAGGTATTAGGTGGTGAGGAATGAAACAAACATTATATAGATTGGAGAATGAATAAAATAGTTGCAAAGGATTATCTTTCGGATAAAGTTGTTCGCTTTGAGGTGGAGGCTCCGATGATTGCAAAAAGCAGGCGTGCAGGTCATTTTGTTATTGTTAGGGTTGGTAAAAAAGGCGAAAGAGTACCATACACTATTGCGTCGGCCGACAAAACAAAAGGTACAATAACTTTAGTTGTGCAGCGTGTTGGAAGATCTTCCGAAAAGCTTTGCCAGCTTGAGGCGGGCGATTATATTACAGATATGGTGGGTCCTTTAGGTAAAGCTACGCATATTGAGAATTTTGGTACTGTTGTGTGTGCCGGCGGTGGTGTTGGGGTTGCTCCTATGCTGCCAATTATTGAGGCTATGAAGCTGGCTGGCAACAGGGTTGTGTCTGTTATTGCAGCTCGTTCTAAGGATTTAATTATTTTAGAAGATCAGATTAGAGAGTATTCTGATGAGGTTGTGATTATGACCGACGATGGGTCGTATGGAGAGAAAGGACTTGTGACTAATGGTGTGGAGAAGGTAATTGAGCACGAGAAGGTAGATTTGTGCGTGACTATTGGTCCGGCTATTATGATGAAGTTTGTGTCTAAGTTGACAGAGAAATATAATGTTCCAACAATGGCTTCTTTGAATACTATTATGGTAGATGGTACTGGGATGTGTGGTGCATGCCGTGTGACAGTGGGTGGGCAAACGAAATTTGTTTGTATAGACGGACCGGAGTTTGATGCCCATAAGGTTGATTTTGATGAGATGCTGATGAGGCTGAATGCATATAATTGAAGAAAACAGGTAGGTTTATGAATGAGTATTTAAAAGCAGAGAGGTCGGCAGAGTGGCGTGAGACTATCAGAAAAGAGATGAAGAATAAAGACAGGATTGCCATTGAGAGGGTGAAGATGCCTGAGGTGGATCCTGTTGTGAGAAGTGGAAGTTATGATGAGGTGAATTTGGGTCTTACTGAGAAGTTGGCCGTTAATGAGTCGCACAGATGTCTCGATTGTGTAGATCCAACCTGTATTAGCGGCTGCCCGGTGGAGATAAATATTCCTAAGTTTATTAAAAATATTGAGCGCGGTGAGTTTCTTGAGGCTGCGAAAGTTTTGAAAGAAACTAGTGCTTTGCCTGCTGTTTGCGGTAGGGTTTGCCCTCAGGAAAGACAGTGCGAGAATAGCTGTTTTTATACTGTTAAGCTTAACAAGGAACCGGTTGCTATTGGTCATTTGGAGCGATTTGCAGCTGATTATGAACGTGAGAGCGGAAATATATCTATTCCTGAAATTATGCCTTCTAACGGTGTAAAAATAGCTGTAGTGGGCTCTGGTCCTGCCGGCTTAGCTTTTGCAGGAGATATGGTTAAGTTAGGTTATGATGTTACGGTTTTTGAAGCTTTGCATGAGTTGGGAGGAGTACTTAGGTATGGTATACCTGAGTTCAGATTACCTAATGATATAGTAGATGTTGAGATTGATGTTCTTGGCAAAATGGGTGTGAAGTTTATTACAAACTGCATTGTTGGTAAGACAATTTCTCAGGAGGACTTGAAAGAGGAGGGCTTTAAGGGGATTTTTGTTGGCAGTGGTGCAGGATTGCCTAATTTTATGAATATCCCGGGGGAGAATCTTATTGGTGTGATGTCGTGCAACGAATATCTGACTCGTGTTAATTTGATGGGTGCCGGAGATCCGGAAAGCGATACTCCTGTTTATAAAGGTAAGAGAGTTGCAGTTATTGGCGGTGGCAATACGGCAATGGATGCTGTGCGTACTGCACGCAGATTAGGTGCCGAGAGGGCTGCTATAATATATAGACGTTCGGAGGCAGAAATGCCGGCACGTTTAGAAGAGATTAAGCATGCCAAAGAGGAAGGAATTGAGTTTTATACTCTGCATAATCCTCTAAGATATGAGGGTGATGAGCGCGGAAGAGTGCAGAGGATGCTGTTGCAAAAAATGGAGCTGGGTGAACCCGACCAGTCGGGAAGACGCCGACCGGTAGCTATTGAGGGTGCAACAGACTGGATGGAGGTTGATGAGGTTATTGTTAGTGTTGGGGTATCCCCTAACCCACTCATTCCACAGTCGTTTACCGGTTTGGAGATTACCGGCTGGGGCACAATTGTTGTGAATAGTGATACTATGCAAACTGCCGATGATTTGATTTTTGCAGGTGGCGATATAGTGCGAGGTGGCGCAACTGTTATTCTTGCCATGGGTGACGGTAGAAGAGCTGCTAAAGCTATGCACGAGCATTTATCTTCAAAAGGTGATAATTGATTGAATAGAATAAAAACTATATATGAAAATTTTAGCTGATGCACATATCCCCTATTTAGAGGGTGTTGCCGAGCAGTATGGGGAGGTTGAGTATCTGCCGGGTAATAAGTTTACTAAAGAGACTATTAAGGATAAGGATGCGCTTATAGTGCGCACTGTTACTCATTTTGGAGAAGAGATACTTTCCGGGAGCAATGTTAAACTTATTTGTTCTGCAACTATAGGGTTCGATCATATAGATACGGAGTTTTGCGATGCCAATGGTGTTGCATGGAGAACAGCTCCGGGGTGTAATGCTAATTCGGTTGAGCAATATATAACTGCATCTCTGCTATATCTTGCCGATAAATACAAGTTTGATCTGAAGGATAAGACGATTGGGATTATTGGTGCTGGTAATGTTGGTAGTAAGGTTGAGGTTGCTTGCAAAAAAATGGGAATGAGGGTTCTTTTAAACGACCCGCCAAGAGAGGAAAAGGAGGGTTCTGCTATTTTTGTGGATCTTGACACTATTAAAAAGGAGTGCGATTTTATAACAGTTCATACCCCATTAACTAAAACAGGTAAACATAAGACTTACCACTTAGTGGATGATAAGTTCTTAAATGAGGTTGCTAAGAAACCATTTATTATTAATGCAGCACGTGGTGGCGTTACAAGCAACGAGTCGCTTAAAGCTGCAATTAAAGGTGGTAAAATATCTGGGGTGGTTATCGATTGCTGGGAGAATGAACCTGAGATTGATAGCGAACTGTTGCTTCTTGCCGATATTGCCACTCCTCATATTGCGGGTTATTCGGCAGATGGAAAGTGGACTGCTACCAAAATGAGTATCGAAAACCTGAGAGGTTTTTTTAATTTGGATGTTGAGCCCGATTACAGTAGTATTCCCGATCCTTTGAATCCTATTATCGACTTGCATGGTATTGATGAAGAGAATCAACTTGCATATGCCGTTTGGCATAGCTACGACCCCATTAAGGAGAGCGAAGAGTTGAAGCAGTATCCTGAGAAGTTTTATTGGTTTAGATCTAATTATCCGCTAAGGAGAGAGTATAAAGCATATACTGTAGTAAATGCTGCTTTTTCTGTAAATGATTTATTAAGCAAGCTGGGGTTCAATATAAAATAAGTCTTGTGTTAAAATGAGACTTGTGTTTTGTTCTATATACAAACAAGTTATTTAAGTTTCTGAAAATTAGGTTTATTGTAAAATTAAGCCGAACTAATATTGCATTGGCAATTTTTTAGAATTTTGTGAATTTATCAAACATCTTACTTTGTTTATAAGGCAAAAAAAGGGTAAATTTGTACCACTGTATATTCAATTATAACAGGCATTTATATCGCGTAATTATTTTTTGAACTATTTTATATTAAACTCAACATGAAAAGAATTTCTCGTTTATTTTCACTTATGCTTTTAGTGGGGGTTGCTCTGCTTGCAACTTCATGTAGCAGTAAGCTTAAACCACTTTCGCAAAACAATTTCAATGTTACACCTTCGCCACTTGAAACTGTTGGAAACCAAGTTCCGGTAACTGTTAACGGTACATTTCCTGAAAAATGGTTTAACAAAAATGCAATTGTTACTATTACTCCGGTTTTGAAGTATGGCGATAACCAAGAAGTTGTTGGTACGCCTTATAGTTTTCAGGGTGAAAACATTTCGGGTAACAGAACTGCTGTTAGACAAAACAGGGGTGCTAATTTCACTATAAATAGTACATTCCCTTATGAAGATGCAATGAGTTCTTCTGAATTGTACTTGAGATTTGATGGCAGGATTAAAAATAAACGTTCTAATTTGCCCGACCTGAAAGTTGCAGACGGAGTGATTGCTACTTCGGCTCTTGCCAGTGTTGCTACAACAACACCTTCTGTGGCTCCCGATGGTTTCCAGAGAATTATTCAGGATAAGCAAGAGGCAAATATTATGTTTGTTATTCAACAAGCAAATCTTCGTTCAACTGAATTGAATAAGAATGATATGTCGGTTTGGAAAAAGCGAGTTGAAGAGGCTTTTAAAGATCCAAAGCAGAACGTGAATGTAGAGGTTTCGGCTTATGCATCGCCCGATGGCGGACTTTCGCTTAACGAAAGATTAGCTGCACAACGTGAAAAAAACACTTCTAATTATTTGGAAGGTGAGTTGAGCAGAAGAAATATAAACACTGAGGTGTTTGCTCATTATACTGCACAAGACTGGGAAGGTTTCCGTCAATTAGTGTCTGCTTCTAATCTTCAAGATAAAGATCTTATTTTGAGAGTGCTTGAGATGTATCCGGATTCTGAGACTCGTGAAAGAGAGATAAAAAATATTTCTTATGTGTTTGAAGATCTTGCCGATACTATTTTACCTCAACTACGTCGTTCAAGAATTACTGCCAATATAGAAATAATTGGTAAGTCTGATGAAGAGATTATGACAGCATGGAATAGTAATCCTAAAGAGCTTTCTGCCGATGAGCTGCTTTATGCTTCTTCTTTAACTGATGATGAAGGTGTTAAAGAAAAAATATATCAGTATGTTACAGCTAACTTTACTAATGATTACAGAGGCTGGAACAATATTGGAACAATGTATTTCAAACAAGGAGATTATGCAAAGGCTGAACAGGCGTTTAACCGTGCAGCACAGGTTGATCCAAACGCTCCTGAGGTGAATATGAATAAAGCTTTATTAGCCATTTTAAATAACGATCTTACTACTGCAAATGAACTTCTTGGAAGATCGGCAGGTGCCAATGGTCTTGATGAGGCTATGGGATTGCTTAACCTGTTGCAAGGAAATTATAATCAGGCTGCAGGTGCTTATGGTAACGCAAAGACTAATAACGCCGGTTTGGCTTATTTGCTTACATCAGATTACAACAAAGCAAAACAGACTCTTGAGGCGGTTGAGAAACCAGATGCAACAACTGCATATCTGCTTGCGGTAATTGCTTCAAGAACAAACAATTTTAATGATGTTGTGTCTTATCTGCGCACTGCAATTGGTCGCGATAGAACAATAGCTCTTAAGGCATTGAACGACTTAGAGTTTGCTAAATATCGCACTAATCAGGAGTTTATGTCGTTATTGAACTAATTCTTGTAATAGAAGAGTTAGTTTAAGGATAACTAAAATTTAAAAAGAGATTGTCTCTATGAAGATTAACTTCAGTATGAGACAGTCTCTTTTTGTTTGTTTAGACTCTTTTTTTATTACTCTTAACTTAACCTAAACTCTCTTCTTTACCGACTTACTAAGCGCCCTAATTTCACTTGGAGTTAAACCTGTTCTTTTCTTACAGAAATTATTGAAGTGAGTTAAGTTTTTAAACTTCATGAGAATACTAATTTGCACGTAAGTATAATTAGTTTCTTGAAGTAGTTTTACCATCTCCTGCTCTCTCATTTCAAGTATCCACTGCTTTGGAGTTGTGTTGAATGATTTAATGAAATGTCGTGAGAATGTTTTAGTGCAGGCAAATCCACACAGCTTTGCAAGCTCATCCACAGAGTCGATGTTCTTATAATGCTTTAGCACTAATTCATTGAAATTTAAATGCTTTGTGTCGCAAAGAAGTATGTTGATCATTAGCTTCTTATCGCCACTACCACTAACTTCAACCCTTTCTCCATTCCTTAAATTCAGTACACAGGAATCTATGTTCACATATACCGATGATGATTGAGCAGCTTCTTTCATTTTACAAAAAGTTTATAAATATCTTTACTTTTTTATCATACTTTTAATTAAACAAGCAGTGTTCTATTACTTGGAAAAACTAATACTTATACTCTTATTAGAATCATCCGAAGTACTTCTTGTTGTAGTTTGAGTATTGGGAATACTCGATCCTCCAATATTTGTCCATTGCTCCATTACATGTATAGAAAATTTGTACTCACGATTACGGTAAACATTATAATCCACAACTTCTAAAGGTTTATTTCTGATTGGAAGTTCAAATGTTTTTATATTCGTGCCTGAGGTAATGTCTGAGTTTTTAAATCCAATTCCATCAACGGATCCTTTTGCATGACCATAGGCATAACGAATTCCGGTACTCCAGTAATGACGTATGATTGGATAACTTGTTCCTTTGTGAATTATAGTGTCACGCTCAAATCCCCAAAGACTATTTATAGCGGCTTGATCTAAAGTACCACCTGGAGTTACAGAGTATTTCCATGGTCCCCAAGACTCCTCTGTCCAATCGATATTTTGACTTTCTTGTTGTGTAATTGTTGTTGGAGCATTGGCAACTACAGCTTTTACATAAAACTTAGTACTATTTGTTGGATCATCTATATCTGACAGTATATTTTCCGGTACATAATATGAAATATTTTTACTTTTTAATGACCACGTACCCCCCGTTACTATAGGAGTGAGTGTATATGGTTGAATTAATTCATAATAAGTTGGTAAAAACGGCATTGAAGTATCGCTAAATGCATTTTGAACATAAGATGACCAGTTTCCACTATTTAGCACAAGTATGGGTGGTGTGCCACCGTTATAACTATCATAG
>DATGMV010000184.1:0-9652 GCA_035307185.1 Fermentimonas sp.
TGGGTGGTGGTGAATCTGATGCTTCCATTCCAGTTACCATCAACATTTTCAAAGGTGTTTTCTCTTCTGCCTGTTTCAGGGTCGGTGAAGCGCGAAGACACTATCGCGTTTGAGGTGTAGTTAAAATCGCTATTAAGCATATAAAAGCGATTTTGCTCAGGTATAGAGTGCTGATACCTTAGGTTCAGGCGATGATTGAACGAGGGCTTGAGGTTGGGGTTTCCATATCTTATGTTTAAGGGATTGCTTACATCAACTACGGGTGAAATTTGATTTACCGAGGGTTGAGAGGTATTACCATTGTAGGTGAAACGAAGGTTTTGTTGTCTCGACCAGCGGTAGTTGAAATGTCCCCTGGGTGAGTAGTTTGTAACATTTTGCGTTATATCGCTAATTAATGAATCGCCAATGAATGTTTTGCGAACGGAGCTTGAAGGGTGTACATTAAATCCTATGGTATAGTCATACTTTTCTTTTCTTGTACGGAGGTTTATGCCAAAGTTTTGATTTGTTGAGTTGTTATCGTTAAGTCTGCTATATAGTTTATCTAAGACGGTGTAGTTGCCTTCTTCATCCTGTATTCGGGTATCTTTGTCGGATATTGATGAATTCTGTCGGTAGTTGTAAGAGAACTGTAAGAAATAGCTTTCTCCAAGGGGTTCAACATATGATATTGAGCTATTCCAGTTACTGTTTTTGCCGGTGTCTGTGATACGTTGGTCTAACAGGTCGTCTTTGCGCGAAGTATTGTAGTAAGTGTTGGAGATGTTAGATGCTAAACTGCGTGAGTTGCTGCCTCCGGCTCTTAGTCGGATACTCATGCTTCTGCCTTTCTTTTTGAATCGTCTGTTTAGTTCAATATCTCCACCCCAATTGTGAGAGTTGCCTGAGGATATGTTGTGGGAGTTACCATAGTTTATGGTATCGCTCGTTTCTCGTGTGGTGGAGAATTCTCCTATATTATCTGTTTCGAATGTTGCTTTGGAAATATTTGGACGGAAGATTATTGAGGTGAGGCTATCGGGTTTCCATTCCAATTTTAAGTCGATGCCAATATTATCGAGGAAATTATGAGTTGTATTGCTTTCGTCTTCAAATGTATCGCCCTGCTTTAAATAGTTTTGTGTATATGTTTTAGATGAAACAAAGTTTTTACCCCTTGCATAGTTTGTGTTTCCTCCGAGTTGAAGTTCTTCTGAGAATTCTTTGTTGAAATTTGCTCCTCCATTGCCTGATGTGGTCACACCGTTGCCATTACTGCCACCTCTTCCACCTCTTCCACCACCTCCGCTATTGGTGTTATTTATGCCTCCAATGAAAGTATATTGATCGTTATTACGCATATAGTTTATGATAGCATTGGCTTCGTATCTGTTTTTACTACCATAGCCACCTGCTATATTGCCAAATGCACCTCTTTTCATATCGGGTTTTACGGTTAGGTTGATGATCATTTCTTCTTCGCCATCATCAAATCCGGTTACTTTTTCAGTTTCGGTTTTATTATCTAATACCTGAAGTTTATCTATCATTTTTGCCGGAAGGTTTTTGGAGGCGACTTTTGGGTCGTCGCTGAAGAACTCTTTTCCGTCTACAAATATTCTTTTTATCTCTTTTCCCTGTACTTTAATTGTTCCACTTGCATCTATTTCTACACCCGGCATCTGTTTTAAAAGATCTTCTACAACTGCCATTTCGGCTACATTATAGGCACTGGCATTATACTCTAATGTGTCTCCTCTTACTACAATTTCGAGCGATTGAGCAGTTATAACTGTTTCGTCTAAGAGAATTGAGCTTTCCCTGAGTGCTACGGTATCAAGTCTAATATTTGGGTTTTCGGGAGTTATGGTTATTTCTTCATATTTATCAGTGTATCCCATAAAAGAGAATTGTGTAATATAATTTCCAAAATTTAAGGGGATAGAAAATGTTCCTTCTTTAGATGACATGGCTCCCGTTATGAGGGTACTGTCGTTTGGTGTTAAAATACGTATTGTGGTTGAAGGTATTGGTTCCTTTGTTTCGCTGTCGATAATTTTACCGATAATACTGCCACGACCTGATTGTGCAAATGTGAGGCCGGTGTAAATTATGATTGTTAGTAAAAAGAGAATTGCTTTTTTCATACTAATTATTAAGAAACAAATATAAAAACTTTTGATGCAGGGGTCAAATAGAATATATAAACGCCGGTATTATATCGATGAATTATTGAGTTTGTTTGATGTAGGGTTGTTATCTTTGCAGATGAAATTATCTATAAGAAAATATTACAAGGATGAATTCGAAAGATTATGAGGATAGATTGTTGAAGGTTAAATCTACAAAGCAAGATGTATACGGTGCTTTGTCGATGCCTGTTTACCATGCACTTGCTTATGAGTTTGATACCGCCGAAGAAATGGAAGCGGCGTTTTGCGGACGCACAAATGAGCATACCTACTCAAGGGTAACCAACCCAACGGTTGATTTTTTTGAAAAAAGAGTAAAAGAGGTTACGAATGCTTTTGGTGTGACTGCTTTGAATTCAGGTATGGCCGCTATTAGTAATGCTTTTTTTACTTTGGCATGGAGTGGTAGTAATATTGTTGCTTCAAGACACCTTTTTGGTAATACTTATTCGTTTTTTGTGAATACGCTTACTTCATTTGGTGTGGAGATTCGTTTTTGTGATCTTACAAATGCAGAGGATGTTGCTTCTAATATAGATGAGAACACTTCTGCTGTTTTTGTTGAAGTGATTACTAATCCGCAAATGGAGGTGGTAGACCTTAAGATCTTGAGTGAAGTGGCTCATGAACATAATGTTCCTCTTGTAGCAGATACTACGATTGTGCCGTTTACTGCTTTTAATGCTTCAGAATTTGGAGTAGATATTGATGTGATTTCGAGTACAAAGTATATTTCTGGTGGTGGTACAAGTCTGGGAGGTTTGATTATAGATTATGGTAATTTCAATTGGGAGTATTCTTATAAACTTAAACATTATACCTGTTTATCGAAATCGGCTTTTCATTATAAACTTCGGAAGGAGATTCACAGGAATTTGGGTGCATACATGACTCCCGAAGTGGCTTATATGCAGTCGCTCGGACTCGAAACATTGAAGATTAGATATGAAAAGGTTTCTAAAAGCTGCTTGGATCTTGCTAAGTTATTGCAAACTTTACCGGAAATAGTTTATGTTAATTATAATGGTTTGGAGGATAATCCTTTTTATGATGTTAGTAAAGAACAGTTTGGTGATTGTCCGGGGGCTATGTTGACTTTCGATTTGGGGTCTAAAGAAGAGTGTTATGGTTTTTTGAATAGATTGAATTTGATTAGGAGAGCCACTAATTTATTTGATAATGTAAGTTTGATAATTCATCCGGCAAGTACTATTTATGGCTCTTTTTCTCCTGAGCAACGTGTTGTTTTGGGTGTAAAAGAAACCACACTCCGTTTGTCGGTTGGACTTGAGAGTGTGGATGCTTTATTTAATGATATAAGGCAAGCGCTATAGAGGATATTCGTCGAATGCGTAAAGAATTGTTGAAAGATAGCGTTCGCCGGTGTCGGGTAGAATAACGACAATGTTTTTTCCTGAATTTTCTGGTTTTAGTGCGAGTTGAAGCGCTGCATATGCTGCAGCACCTGAGGAGATTCCTACTAAAAGTCCTTCTTGTGAAGCAAGCTTGCGACTTGTGAGGATTGATTCGTCGTTACTCACAGTTATTACTTGATCTACTACCGAAGAGTGATATGTGCCCGGTATGAATCCTGCTCCTATTCCTTGAATCTTGTGCGGTCCGGGTTGTCCTCCCGAAAGCACTGGTGAGTCAGTTGGTTCAACTGCTACTACCTTTATATTGGGATTGTATTCTTTCAGACGTTTTCCTGCTCCACTTACAGTTCCTCCCGTGCCTACTCCGCTTACAAAGATGTCTATTTTACCATCGGTGTCGCGCCAAACTTCTTCTCCGGTGGTATTGTAATGTATTTTCGGGTTTGCTTGGTTTTCAAACTGTTGTAAAATAACAGAATTAGGGATTTCAGATTGAAGCTCTTTTGCTTTTGCAATTGCTCCTTTCATTCCATCGGGACCGGGTGTGAGTTCAAGTTCTGCACCAAGTGCTTTGAGAAGATTCCTTCTTTCGAGACTCATTGTTTCGGGCATGGTGAGGATTATGCGATATTTTTTGATTGTTGCTACATAAGCAAGTCCGATACCTGTGTTGCCACTGGTAGGTTCTATAATTGTGGAGCCGGGTTTAAGTATTCCGTTCTTTTCTGCATCTTCCACCATCGCAATAGCGATTCTGTCTTTAACGCTGCCTAATGGGTTGAAGCCTTCGACTTTTGCTATTATGTTTGCTTTTGCACCTTCAGCTTTTGCAAATTGATTGAGTTGCAATAGTGGTGTGTTTCCTATTAATTTTGTGAGATTTTCAGCAATTTTTGTCATGTTTCTGATTTTTAAAATTTTATTTATACAAAGATAAAGAGATGATTTTTGGTGTGAAATAGCATAATCGTGGTATATTTGCTATAGGTAATAGTTTAATTTAACTGACTGAGGTGAGAAATTTTATAATTGCAGATAACAGGGATATTACAAGAGCCGGACTTATTTCATATATTAAAGAGATTGATTCAGATTCTAATATTGTTGAAGTAAAAGGTTATGGCTCATTGTTGGAAGAGTTGCGAAGAGAGCCGTCTTCTGTAGTTGTTGTTGATTATTCCTTGTTCGATTTCTCGTCTTTAAATCATATGTTAAATATAAAGAGTGGTGCCAAAGAATCGGTTTGGTTGATTTTTTCTGATGAGCCCGGGGAGCATTTTTTACGTCAGCTGCTTATTATGGATTCTACATTAAGTGTTGTTTTAAAGCATAATTCGAAAGAGGAGATAGTGAATGCTTTGACTAATGTGATAGTAGGGGAGGTGTATCTATGTGATTACGCTGAATCGGTAATTAATAGTGAATTGCATAAAAGTAAAAGCCGGGATTCTGTGAATCTTACTGCTTCAGAAAAAAATGTTTTGCGCGAGATTGCATTGGGTAAGACCACAAAAGAAATTGCTGTGGAGATGAATTTGAGTTTCCATACAGTTAACACTCACAGAAGAAATATTTATAGTAAGCTTGGTGTGAACAGTGTAAATGAGGCTACAAAATATGCTCTGCAAGCAGGTTTGATTGATTTGGTTGAATATTATATATAGCTTTATGCTACTGAAACTCTAACCTTTACTCTCCTGCAAATACTTCTAATATTTTGCAATTATTGATGGTGCTAATTTTCATGTTTTTGGTGTCAGCAGGGATTAGTAATGACTCCCCACGTTGAAGTTGCATAATATTTCCTTTGTTATCTACTATGTTTGCGCTGCCCTCAAGACATATATATATAACGAATGAGTCTTTTTGTGAGTAGTCGCGTTCTATAGGTATGTTTATTTCTAATAGGTTTGTTTGAAAGTATGGTGATGTAACTAATTCTACAGGATTATTTATATTATTAGTGTATTCTGTTTTGTACGAGTCGTATACATTAAAATCTATAGCAGCTTTTGCCAGCTCGGTGTGTAATTCGCGAGAGTTTCCATTTATGTCTTTACGATCGTAGTCGTATATACGATATGTTATGTTTGATGTCTGTTGAATTTCTGCGATGAAGCATCCCGAGCCAATTGCGTGAACGCGTCCGGCAGGTAGAAAAAATACATCTCCTTCTGTTACGTTGTATTTTTTAAGTTTACTTGTGAATGTGTTGTTTTTTATACTTGATTCATATTCATCGGGAGTAATGGCCTCTTCGAATCCTGTATAAAGGTATGCTCCGGGTGCCGCTTTGACCACATACCACATTTCGGTTTTGCCGAAAGAGTTGTGTCGCTTCTCGGCTAAAGAATCGTCAGGGTGTACCTGTATTGAGAGGTGGTCTTGTGCATCAATGAATTTAATGAGGAGTGGAAATTTGTTACCAAATTTTTTGTATACTTTTTTCCCTACCAATTGTTCTTTGGCTTCTGAAAGTAGTTTTTGCAGTGATGTACCTGCTAAGTCTCCGTTGGAGATAATTGATACGTCACCGGGAACTCCCGATATTTCCCAGCTTTCTCCAATTCCTTCTTGTGATGGTTCTATGTTTTTGAACTTTGTTATATCAGATCCTCCCCAAATTACTGATTTTAGTATTGGTTCGAATTTTAACGGGTATAGTGTGTGGAGTTTATTATTTGTCATTTTATTGTTTTATTAGAATATGATTGATTTATTAATCAAACTATTTATCTTTTCTTTTTAGTACTATGGCAGTTCTTGCGGGCAAGTATAATTTTAGCCAGCCTTTGTTTTCTTTATAGTAGAGTGGGTCGTATTGAGTGAAATGATGTATTGCTTTATCGTTGAGTCCAAAACCTCCGTATGCAGTGTCGTCGGTGTCTAATATTATTTCATATTCATCTTGTGGCACAAGTAATCCATATCCGCTGTATGATTTATTTGGATGAAAGTTGAATACAAAAAGTAGATTATGGCGCATGTATGCAAGGATATTATCGTCGTTTTTGTCACATATTTTTATTAAAGATGTATTCTGGAAGTTTGTGATGGAGCTGATAAGGGATATCATTGCTTTATCGAAATCTCCCAAATAGTGATATTTTAAATTGTGATCGTCGGCAAGTTTCCACTGGCGACGTGCATATTTATATGACCAATTGTTACCTTCACGAGGAAAATCAATCCACTCGGGGTGACCGAATTCATTACCCATGAAGTTGAGGTAGCCACCGTTGATTGTTGTGGCGGTTACTAATCTTATCATTTTATGTAGGGCTATGCCACGATCTACTTTATGACTGCTATCTGTTAGTTTTGACATGTGCCAATACATGTCTGAATCGATTAATCTGAATATGATTGTTTTGTCTCCTACGAGAGCCTGATCGTGACTTTCGGCATAGGAAATAGTTTTTTCATCGGAGCGACGGTTGGTTGTTTCCCACCAGATTGATCCGGGATTCCATTCTTCATCTTTTTTCTCTTTTATTTTTTTTATCCAAAAATCGGGTATGTTCATTGCCATGCGATAGTCGAAACCGTAACCACCCGACTCAGGTTTGAGAGCGAGCCCGGGCATTCCACTAACTTCTTCGGCAATGGTTATTGCGTTTGGATTGATTTCGTGTATGAGTTGGTTGGCAAGAGTGAGGTAACATATTGCATCGCCATCTTGACCGGCATTGTAGTAGTCACTGTAGCCACTGAATGACTCTTCGAGTCCATGACTTGTGTATATCATGGATGTAACGCCATCAAAACGAAAGCCATCGAATTTGAATTCCTCGAGCCAGTATTTGCAATTTGAAAGTAAGAAATGCAGTACTTCATCTTTGTAATAATCGAAACATAGTGAGTCCCATGCCTGATGATTGCGCCTTTGTGGGTCGTTGTGAAAATAGAGGTCGTATGATCCATCTATGCGCCCTAGCCCTTCTATTTCGTTTTTAACTGCATGCGAATGAACGATATCCATTATTACAGCTATGCCCATTTCGTGTGCGGTATCAATAAGTTCGCAAAGTTCGTCTGGTGTGCCATTTCGTGATGAGGGAGCAAAGTAGCTGGAGACATGGTAGCCAAAGGAGCCGTAATATGGATGCTCTTGGATTGCCATTATTTGAATTGCATTGTAGCCGGCTTTTTTTATACGAGGGAGGATGTTTTCTCTGAATTCGTTGTAGGTTCCAACCTTTTCTTCACTTGTTGACATACCTACATGGGTTTCATATATAAGTAGAGGAGAGGTGTTGGGCTTGAAATTATTTTGTTTAAAGGTGTATTTATTTTCAGGTTCCCACACTTGTGCGCTGAATATGAATGTGTGACTGTCTTGTACTACTCGTCTACTCCATGCAGGGATTCTTTCGCCTGACCCGCCAGACCAGGTTACGTGGATTTTATATAAATCGCCATGTTTTATATTATGGGTAGGGATTAAAATCTCCCAAACACCGTTTTCTGCTCTGTTTAACTTGTATCCTTCTTGCTTTTGCCAATTATTGAATGTTCCTATAAGGTAAATTTCTGTGGCGTTGGGAGCCCATTCACGAAAAGTCCAACCCTGATCGGTTTTATTAAGTCCAAAGTAGAGGTAACCGTTGGCAAAATCGGAAAGTGATTTTTTTCCTCCATTAGTAAGTTGGTTTAAACGTTCTAAATAGTAATTGTGGCGACCTTCGATTGCTTTCGAATATGGTTCAAGCCAGGGGTCATTTTTTATAAGATCGAGCATTGATGTAAAGGGATTATCCGGTTACTTTATCTTTTTGCAATTAGACAAAGATAAGAAATTGTACGGAATGATTTAATAAAATAATATATCTTTGTAATGTTGTCACATTTATCTTATAGATTGATTAATATCAACATTATAGTATATGTGAGATGATAAGGTAGACTTAAAAATTTAAATAACATAATGAACTACATTGCAATGAAACGAACACTGACTGTTTTATTAATAGTCTTCTCTCTTTTTACAAATGATATTATTGCTCAGAACTCAACAGTAACTTGTAGTACGGGATTTACTTTTGAGATTAGTCAAGACAAAAGTTGGGGTTACCGCGAACCGGTGGTTGTGGATATTACTCCGGGTTCTCCGGCAGAGTTGGCAGGTTTGGAGCTTAATGATATTATTCTATCAGTTAATAAGAACGGTACTTACCATAAGTCTTATCAGACTATAATGTCGTGGTTTAATTTAAATGATTCTGAGATTACGCTTGCTATTAGAAATTTTGAATATTCATTTAAGGAGATAACTTTCTCTAAAGATTGTAGGCATAGTAGTGCAATTATGGAATCGCAGCTTGCACCTGTTTTTGCTTTTTATAGTCTTGAAGATGTTCAGGACAGAAGGTTTTTGATGCCTGTGAAAACTACAACTAACGAGAATGCCCTGTTTCATAATTACAGAACTTTTGGTTTTGCACCATCTAACGAAAGTTCTCGTGATTTAGATGAGCGGATTAATGCTATTTTTATACGTGCACTTACTGAGAAAGGGTTAGAGTATCGTCAGGATGATCCTGATTTTATAATTCAAACGTATTATAGTCTTCAGAATAATCCATTATTTAAAATTGATTCCGGTACTTATGGAAGTTATCAGCCAGTATGGAGGTTTGATACAAGAAATAAAAGAACCGTTAGGGTTCCTATATATAACCCCTCAGAAGCAGTGCGAATAGATGATGTTATGTATGATCTGAAGTTTGGTTATCGTTTCTATGATAAAAGGTTTATGGAAGCTGGCGAAATGACTCTCATTTGGGATAGTGAGGTAAGTGAGCGATTGAGTTCATATTATAGTTTGATCGATTATCTTGAATTGAACCTGCCGCTAATGTTGATGAAGTTCCCATACGTGGGTAACAGTTCTTTTGCAACTTACCAAGTGAAGTATCTTAAATATAATTACACAGGTATTGGTTATAATATGAATGATTTGAAAACTGTAGTTTCTGTTGATGCAGGTTCTCCGGCAGCTATTGCAGGTATAAAACCGGGTGATGTTGTAAATAATATTCAGGGTCAAAGTTTTGATCATTCTTCTTCGCAAGCACTTACAGAGGGATATAGGCGTTTTAT
>DATGMV010000185.1:0-3245 GCA_035307185.1 Fermentimonas sp.
TGAAAATAATATTATTAACTTTTAATTATCATACAGTATGTCACAAAAAAAACTTTGGATTGCTCTTACTGCAGTGATTATCATATCATTTGCGGTATTACTTTACTATGGTAAAGAAATATATCAACAGGCTCCACCCATTCCGGAGCAAGTATTAGACAAGTCGGGGAAAGTCCTTTTCACGGGACAAGATATTAAAGATGGACAAAACATTTGGCAGAGTATAGGAGGTCAGGAAATAGGCAGTGTATGGGGTCACGGTGCGTACGTAGCGCCAGATTGGACTGCTGATTATCTGCATATGGAAGCACAATTTCTCCTAAACAAGTGGTCTAAAGAAGACCATGGGGTAACATACGAAAACCTTATGTTAGATGAGAAGGCAGCTATCGAAAGTAGACTTCAAACATTTCTCAGAACAAACACCTATGATGAAACAACAAAAAAACTTGTTATAGATGGCGAAAGGTATGAGGCATTTCTCCATATTCACAATCATTATAGTAAATTGTTCATGAATGACCCGGAGCTTAAAAAATTAAGAGCCGATTATGCAATTGCTGAAAATACGATTAAAAGTGAGGAGCGCATGGAGAAAATGTCACAATTCTTCTTTTGGGCATCATGGGCATGCGTAACTGAACGACCCGGTTCTGATATCACGTACACACACAATTGGCCACCAGACGAACAGATTGGAAACGTTGCGACAAGCGATCTTGTTCTTTGGACAGGATTTAGCATTATTATGTTACTTGTTGGAATTGGTATCATGATATTTGTACAGGCTCGCACAAAAGAGGAAGAGATATTAAAGCCAGTAGAAGATCCTTTAATGCAGCAGACAATAACACCATCTATGTGGGGAGTAAAGAAATACTTCTGGGTAGTAAATATAATGATTTTAGCACAAGTTCTGCTTGGTATAATAACTGCCCATTACGCCGTAGAAGGTGATGGTTTTTATGGTATTGATATTTCAAAATTTATCCCTTACACAATTACTCGTACATGGCATCTTCAATTAGCAATTTTCTGGATAGCAACCTCTTGGCTTGCAACAGGATTGTATATTGCCCCCTCACTCAGTGGCAGAGACCCTAAGTATCAAAAGACAGGAGTAAACGTGCTATTTGTAGCTCTGCTAATTGTAGTTGCAGGCTCATTAATAGGACAGTGGTTTGGTGTAATGCAAAGATTAAATCTTATCAATAATTTCTGGTTCGGACATCAAGGCTACGAGTATGTAGACCTTGGAAGGTTTTGGCAGTTACTGTTGGTCGTAGGTCTCTTTTTATGGCTAACTCTAATGGCACGCCCGATACTACCTATCATAAAAAAAGGGACTTCAGAAAAAGGTCTGCTAATTATGTTTCTTATATCATGTACAGCCATTGCTCTGTTTTATGCAGCAGGGTTAATGTGGGGTCAAACCACAAACTTAGCTATTGCAGAGTATTGGCGATGGTGGGTAGTTCACCTTTGGGTAGAAGGTTTCTTTGAAGTATTTGCAACTGTTGTAGCTGCTTTTCTATTCGTTAGACTTGGTCTGCTCGGTATAAAATCAGCTACTAATAATGTTTTGTTTGCCACAATTATATTTTTGTCCGGAGGAATACTTGGTACATTCCACCACCTGTATTTCACAGGAACCCCAACGGGAGTAATGGCTGTAGGTGCTACATTCAGTGCACTCGAAGTAGTTCCACTTGTAATAATTGGATTTGAAGCATATCATAACTATCGATTAAGTAGAGCTACTCTGTGGATAAAGGACTATAAATGGCCAATATACTTCCTGCTTTCTGTTGCTTTCTGGAACTTCTTAGGAGCGGGAATATTTGGGTTCATCATAAATCCTCCTATTGCCTTGTACTATATGCAAGGATTAAACACCACACCTGTACATGCACATGCTGCTCTGTTTGGTGTATACGGTATGCTTGGAATAGGACTAATTCTTTTTGTACTTCGAAGCATGTATAGGAAGCAAAAATGGAACAACAAACTTATCTCTTTTACTTTCTGGTCGCTTAATATCGGATTATTACTAATGGTAATACTCAGTCTTTTACCGGTTGGACTTATGCAAACAGTTGCCAGTGTTAAGGAAGGAATGTGGTATGCACGCTCGGCAGAGTTTATGCAACAGCCAATTGTAAATATATTCAAATGGTTACGCACAGTTGGAGATACAATATTTGCAATAGGTAGTCTAACACTCTTTTGGTTTGTTTATCAACTAACAATTAAAAAGAAAAGAAAGTCAACCGAAAAAGTCAAAGAAAATCAAACAGACAATACGACAATGTGACAGTGTTAGTAAATTCATAAATAAAAATGACCTCAAATTTTGAAGTCGTTGTATTAATTAATAATTAAAAATCAAACTAAATGGAAATTAACAATCAAAGTATTATTGGAGATATTGTAGCAGAAAATTACAAAGCTGCCTCTATCTTCAAAAAACACAATATAGATTTTTGCTGTAATGGCAATAGGACAATTGCCGATGCCTCTCGAAAAAGAGAGTTGAGAGAAGATGATCTTATTAATGAACTTAATGAAGCAATTAGTGATAAAAATTATGGTGAAATAGACTTCAAATCGTTTCCACTTGACTTGCTGGCAGACTATATTGAGAAAACTCACCATAGATATATTGACTCAAAATTAGTTGAAATTACTCCTTATTTACAAAGAATAGTAAGTGTGCATGGAGATAATCACCCTGAATTATTTGAGGTACAAAGATTATTTCAAGAGTCGACAGGCGATCTTTCGGCACATCTTAGAAAAGAGGAGTTAATGTTATTCCCCTACATCAGACAGCTGGTTAAAGCTCAAATTTCCGGAGGCAAAAGACCGGTAACCAAAATGGGAGATGCTGCAGAATATATCGCTCTAATGGAGGAAGACCACAATGTAGAAGGAGAAAGATTCAGAAAGATTAGTGAACTCACAAATAACTACAATCCACCTGCAGATGCTTGTAATACATATAGAGTCACATTCAGTTTGCTGCAAGAGTTTGAAGAAGATTTACATCGACATATTCATCTCGAAAACAACATCCTTTTCCCAAAATCAATAGCTTTGACCGAAGAAATGACGGCTGAATAATTAAAAATAAACTTTACTTGCAAATAAGAGAGGTTCTAAAAAGACCTCTCTTATTCATTTATATTAATAAGGTAATTATCTTTGTATATTTAAGTTTTACAAATGACTAATCTTACAAGTAC
>DATGMV010000186.1:0-5922 GCA_035307185.1 Fermentimonas sp.
GTGATTAATCTTTTAATCCTGTGCAAATTTATTAATTCTCCCTCTCCATACATCATCAATTTGGGTCTGGGTTTCAGATACTCCTCCGAATATCCATATGTAATTATTTAAATCGGTAATAACCGATGCTCCTTTTCTAAATCCCATATCCTCTGGTAGAGTTTGATTCTCCCCGGTTGGTTTCCATTCAAGACCGAAGTTCGCAGAATATATCAAACTATTTTCTACTCCCGAGTTAATCAATATATAAGGGTTTTTATCGTAGAAAAACAGTGTACTGTTATTTAATGAAGAAGTGCTGGTACGCTTCGACTTCAAACTTGCAATCTTGCCATCTTTTTCCTGTAAAATCCATATGTCAGTGCCTCCGGCTATAATTAAATATTTTATAGTGTATGAGGATGGGATATCTATACTTATTGATGTGAAATTCTGAACAGGTAAATCAGAAGTATTGACTTCTGATAACAAATCCATAATATTGAAACTTATAAAGTCGTCAGTCTCGGCTAACTTAAGTGCACCGTCATCAATTATCATTGTCAGGAATTCACCTTTGGTAGAAGATGGTAGTTTGCCATAAATTGCTGCTACAGGAAACTCAGATGTTATTTTAGACCATACGAAGCCATCTTCAGAGCTGTATAATTTGTTGTCTTCATCAATTACATAAATAGAGTTATCTGTGGTTGTAAGTGATGACAATTGCACAGTTGGTGGCAATCCACTTACAGATGCAGTTGTCCAGTTAACTCCGTCAGCTGCAGATGTAGAAGTTGCATTAACAGCATTGTTGGCAATAAAATAGGTTATAAATCTATTATTGTAGGTTATCGTTCTTTGGTCTGTAGCAGACAGAGAGATATAATTTTCTGTAATTTTCTCCCATGACAATACATATGGATCACTTTCATGTGTATACAGTCTGAAATCATATGTTTTTTTTGTTTCGCCATCAGGAGCAGTAGTAGTAATTTTATATAATTTATTAACTGCAATAGAGTCAGATTGCCTCCAACTATACTCAGTAGTGTCACTAACACTAAGAGTTACATCGTAAAATTGAGAGTATGTACTGGCACCACTGAGATATAGTGTAACACTATCAACATGAAACTGATAAGGTAGTAGTTCTTTGTTGAAAATCTTACCGTTAACTTGATCTATGGTAAATTTTGTACTATTCAGTACGTTATTTGTATCTGCTCTTGAAGCGATCGAGAAGGAGTAAATCTGTGCATCGGGCGAATATACCAGCTCCCTATCGTCAGAAGAGCCAAGGCAAGATGACAGTAATAACATATTCATGATAATACCCAATGTCCAGAGGAAATATTTATATTCCATTTGTTTCAATAATATTGTACTCAACGTTTAAGTATTGCAAAAGTATGAAGATTTTTCTCTTTAACCATATTAAAATGAATATTTAAAGAATATTTCGAGTTATTTTGCTCTTTAAAATAAACTGAGAAGAGTTTAGATACTTTTTTACTTCTATCTCTTTGCCTTGTATTTCAGGTGCTTTTATTCCCGATTTGAGAGTCTTATCTGAGACTTCAATATATGCTTCATCCCACAAGTTTTTCTTTATAAAGGTTGATAGTAAATTGCTCCCACCTTCAACTAATAGTGAATATATTTTATTTTTAATTAAGTGATTAATTATTTGCTTGTTAGTGTCTTTTGTGAAATCAATCTCCAAATATTTCAGTTTTGGTATACTTTCACTAAACATAGGTGCAGTTTCAGTGAAAACTATTGTTGGAACTAACCCGTCGAAAATTTTATGATCTAAAGGAAGTCTATTTTCCCTATCAATAACAATTCTGGTAGGATTTTCTCCATACCATTTGCGTGATGTGAGTTGTGGGTTATCAAGAAGTGCAGTGTTGGTGCCTACTAAAATGGCCTGTACCTGGGTGCGAAATTTGTGTACTATTGAGTGGGTTAGTTTATTGGATATAATCACAGGTTGTTTATTGTCTGCCGGATTTCTGTAAAGATCTATGAATCCATCCTTACTTTGAGCCCATTTTAAAATAATATATGGGCGAGACAGCTCTTGGTTTACAAAAAAGAATTTATTCAAACTGCGAGACTCTTCTTCCATTACGCATTCTATCACCTCAATTCCCGCGCTTATCATCATTTCAACACCTTTTCCTGATACTTTTGGGTTAGGGTCTCTTACGGCGAGAACTACCCTTGGAATTTTATTAGATATTATTAATTCAGCACAAGGAGGTGTCTTGCCGTGGTGTGCACAGGGTTCAAGAGAAACATAAAGTGTAGATTTAGATAGTAATGATTTATCTTTAACAGAGTTTATTGCATTTACCTCAGCATGAGATTCTCCGTAATGTCTGTGATAACCTTCCCCAATGATTTTGTTATTATAAACAATTATTGCTCCAACCATCGGATTAGGTTTTGTGAATCCCTCACCTTTTCGTGCCAATTGAAGGCATCGTTGCATAAATACCATATTTTGATCCATTTTTTCTACCTTTGTTTTAATAATCCATCATCAAAAGAGTGAAAGTTTAAAATTCAAATTCAATGAATAATAATCTACTAGGAGTTCACCAAAATATTAAATTACAATTAAGTGATTTATATTCACCATCGGAGATATCATTTCTAACACGTATAATCCTTGAAGAGGTAACAGACAAAATTAATAATTTATCTGATTCGGAGATGCAGAAGGTTCAAGATATTGTTTGGAGATTAAAGAATAATGAACCAATTCAGTATATATTAGGAAAAACTGATTTCTATGGATTAACATTTCTACTCACTTCTGATGTTTTGATACCACGACCAGAAACAGAGGAGTTGGCCGAATGGGTAATTTCTGAAAATAAAAGAAGTAACGGTTGTATTCTCGATATAGGAACCGGAAGCGGTTGTTTAGCTGTTACATTAGCTAAAAGGATATCCCAATCCTATGTATATGCCTGGGATATTTCTGAAGCTGCAATTAAGGTAGCTTCAAAAAATGCAGCATTAAATGGCGTTGATGTCCATTTCTCAAATCTTGATGTATTATCTGATGAAGATTTAAAAAGGCAAATCAATAGTGTTCTAAAATATGATATTATTGTAAGTAATCCGCCTTATGTTAGAGAGATGGAAAAAAATGCAATGGAGAAAAATGTATTAGAGTACGAACCTCATATTGCACTGTTTGTCCCTGATGATAATCCTCTCTTGTTTTACAATAGAATTTCTGATATTGCTCTTAAACTACTTAAGAGGGGAGGAAAACTATATTTTGAAATAAATGCTGCATTTGCTAATGAACTTGTTAATGAATTAAATAATAAAGGTTTTTTTAATATTGAGCTTAAAAAAGATATCTCAGGGAAACATAGAATGATTAAAGCAGAGACAGGTGTCTCGACCGAACTTTCATCGGAGTTCCCTTATATATAGCTTATAGATGGCTCGTAAAACAATAAGCTATCTATAAGCTAAACATAGTCAATCATAGGCCAAATCACCAAGCGTGTCTCCTTTATGTTTTTTGAGTAAAATAAAAAATGGTGTTTCCAATAATTAGTATGAGCAAAAAAGATAGAATAATTACCGAAGATCTTGCATATTTAAAGATGGCCAGAGTATGTGCCAAAAAGGAATACTCTCCATTTGACATCTCTCGCAAGCTAAGCAGAATGGGTTTTGATTATGATACGGCTGAAAGGGTTATTGTAAGACTAAAAAATGAGAATTTCCTTAATGAAGAGAGGTATACAAGGAGCTATGTGAACGATAAGCTCCGTTTTAATGGATGGGGTGTTAAGAAAATTGAGATGAGTTTAAGACAGAAGCAATTACCGCAGGAGGTAATAGATAAAATTCTTGACCATTATTCTGGTTCTGAACTAAATCAATCTCTAAAGCCTTTACTCGAAAAAAAATGGAAACGGATAAAAGGGGATTCAGAGTATGAGAAAAAAGGTAAATTGATAAGATATGCAGTGAGTAGAGGATTTAAAATGAGTGATATCTTAGAATGTATGAAAAATATGAACTTGAGAATTACTGATGACGAATGATTATAGATAAGTTTCTGAGACTATTCTTGCCTGAAACATGTGTAGTTTGCGGCGTAGAACTGCTCAAGAGCGAAATTGGAGCATGCCTGCAATGTTTATATAAACTGCCAAGAACCAATAATTTTAAGAAAGTAGATAATGCAGTTGAAATTCACATGGCCGGAAGAATCCCATTCGAAAGAATTGCCACATTTTCAGTTTTCACTGAAGCAGGTATATTACCACCTATGATTCACCACCTAAAGTATAGAAATGGTAAAGATATTGGACTGTTGTTAGGTAAGTTGTTTGGTAAAGATTTGCTGAGTAGTGAATTTATTGAACCTATTGAAATGATTGTTCCCGTTCCACTTCATCAAAAAAAAATGAGGAAGAGGGGGTATAATCAGGCGGAAGTATTAGCACGTGGAATTTCAGAAATTACAAATATTCCGGTTTCGGCAGGTAATCTTATCAGAGTTATTAATAATCCTACTCAAACTAAACAAACAAAAGCAGAAAGATGGGAAAATGTTATAGATATATTTGAAGTAAAGGATGTGCGAGCATACGAAAATAAGCATATACTACTTGTTGATGATGTTATCACCACAGGATCTACAATTGAAGCGTGCGGATTAGCATTACAGAAATGTAAAGGAATAAAAATAAGTATTGCTACAATTGGTGGGGTTCTTTAAAAAAACACTATTTTTGCATTCATTGACTCAATACAATTTTAAAAATGAAAACAGTACAAAAATTAACTGCTGAAAAATTATTAAAAGTAAAAGCAATCAAGCTACAGCCTTCAAATCCGTTTACATGGGCCTCAGGGTGGAAGTCTCCAATATATTGTGATAATCGCAAACTTATGTCATATCCTGATATTCGTAACTTTTTAAAAGTAGAGTTTGCACGAATAATTTTAGAAAAATATCCCCAAACAGATGCAATAGCAGGAGTAGCTACCGGAGCAATTGCACCTGGTGCGCTTGTAGCCGATTTGTTAGATCTGCCATTTGTTTATATAAGATCAGCACCAAAAGGACATGGCTTGGAAAATATGATTGAGGGAGATTTAAGACCTAAACAAAAAGTTGTCGTAATTGAAGATCTTGTTTCAACAGGAGGTAGTAGTCTAAAAGCAGTTGAAGCTATTAGGAGTAATGGCTCTGATGTTTTGGGAATGCTAGCGATATTCACATATGGTTTCGCCCATTCGATTGAAAATATGCATGAGGCAAGAGTAGAACTTACAACTCTATGTAACTATGATGCAATTTTGGATGAGGCTCTTGCAACAGATTATATAGACGAGTCTGAACTAAAAACCTTGCAGGATTGGCGTAAAAATCCCGAAAGTTGGGGGCAAACGAGTAAAAAGAACAAGGAATGATAGAATTTAGTAGTGATTCAAAAACCATTCCTCATACCGATCGAGATATATTTAGAGTTCTGTCAGATCTCAGGAATCTTGATCTCATAGAGAAGATGATTCCTGATGATAAGATAAAGGATTTTATATTTGATAAGGACAGTGTATCGTTTTGTGTAGACGCTATTGGGAAGGTTTCCTTTAGTGTTATTGAACGTCAACCTGACAATTTTATAAGATTCAAATCAGAGAAACTTCCATTTGATGTTTTTATGGAGATACAGCTGCAGTTGAAATCTGACAATGAAACAGAGTTAATGATGTTTGTTAAGTCTGACTTAAACCCATTTATGAAAAGTATAGTAGAGAAGCCAATGAGAGAAGCTGTAGATAGGATTGCAGATGCACTCAAACAACTTCCTTATGATCAGATCTAAATAAATTACCGGATGAACTCTTCACAGAGGTCATCCGGTTTTTGGAAAATCAAAAAAGTCATAT